>URNK01000013.1 GCA_900549195.1 uncultured Collinsella sp. | reverse complement strand
GAGAACAACGTTCTCGCCGCAGCTCGCGGTGCCGCCGTTGCCCGGCGCAATGTAGAGCTTGCCGGCGCGCGGTGATGCTGCGAGCTTAGCTGCCAAAGCATGCTCACGGCCGCCGCTGCCCAACAACAGGATGTCGATGGTTTGAGTGTCCGCCTTCAAGGGTGCCTCCTCTATGGATGAATGGCCCGCTCCGCGCGAGCCCTTTGCAAGCAAATATACCCCTCGGCCGCCCGTCCGGGCTGCAAAGGGGTATATTGCAATAACCAAATAGTCCCGATTACTTCCAGAATCGGTTGATGATCTGCTCGCGACCAGCGCCGACGCCAATGAACGTCACGCGGGTGTGTGCCAGATCCTCGATAAACGCCACGTAGTCCTGAGCCTCCTGCGGCAGCTCGTCAAAGCTGCGGCAACCGGTAATGTCGCACTTCCAGCCGGGGAGCTCCTCGTAGATGGGCTTGGCATGCTCAAAGCGCACCTGATGCTCGGGCACGCTCGTGTAGCGCTCGCCATCGACGTCGTAGGCCACGCACACCTTGATGGTGTCGAAGGCCGAAAGCACGTCGAGCTTGGTCACGGCGATATCGGTGAGGCCGTTGACGCGCGAGGCATAGTTGGCGATAGGGCCGTCAAACCAACCGCAACGACGACGGCGACCGGTGGTCACGCCGTACTCATAGCCCTCCTCGGTCAGCGTGTGGCCAGCCTCGGACTCATAGGAAAGCTCGGTGGGCATGGGGCCCGAACCGACGCGGGTGATATAGGCCTTCATGACGCCCAGCACGCGGTCGACGTTCTTCATGCCCACGCCGGAGCCGGTGATGGCGCCGCCGGCGGTGCAGTTGGAAGACGTCACGTACGGATAGGTGCCGTGATCGATGTCGAGCAGCGTCGCCTGGGCGCCCTCAAACAGCAGGTTCTTGCCCTCATCGATCATGTTGTTGAGCAGCAGGCTCGTCTCGGTGATGTAGGGACGCAGGCGCTCGGCCATCGGCAGGTACTCGTCGCAAATCTGGTCCACGGTGTAGGTGGGCAGGTTGTAGATGAGCTCGAGCTCGGGGTTCACGCGGGCGAGAGCGGTCTCCAACTTGTCACGGAACAGCGCCTCGTCCAGCATGTCCTGCATGCGCAGGCCAATGCGGGCCATCTTGTCCTGATAGCACGGACCGATGCCACGCTTGGTGGTACCGATGTTCTTCTTGCCGAGCTTCTGCTCAAAGGCGCCATCCAGATCGATGTGGTACGGCATGATGACATGCGCGTTGCCGCTAATCTTGAGGTTCTTGGTGGTGATGCCGTCGGCCTCGAACATGTCAATCTCCTCAAGGACAACCTTGGGGTTGACGACGCAGCCGTTACCGATCACCGACACGTGATCGGAATACATGATGCCGGAGGGCACCTGGTGCAGGCCGTACTTCTTGCCGTTGACGACGATGGTGTGGCCGGCGTTGTTGCCTCCCGAGTAGCGCACGACGGCATCGAAGTCGCCGGCGACCAGGTCGCAAATCTTACCCTTGCCCTCATCGCCCCACTGGGCACCGACCAAAACGGTTGACGGCATGTTTACTCCTTACATTCATGGACTGTCTACGCGCCACGCCGGCACGCAGAAGCACAAAACATCCCCAGTATACCCGTGCAACGGGCGCCTGTCCTACTCCTCGGCATGTGCCCCATCAAGCTCATAGAACTTGGTGGATGCCGGCAGGAACATCAGATCGACGTCGCCGATCGGGCCCGAACGGTTCTTGGCCACGACGATACGCGTAACGCCCTCGTCGGGTCGATCGTCGCGCGAGGCCTCGGCCTCGTCGGCGGAGCGGTCCAAGAACATAACGATATCGGCGTCCTGCTCGATGGAGCCCGATTCACGAAGGTCGGAAAGCTGCGGGCGCTTGCCGGTACGGGATTCGACCTGACGCGAGAGCTGCGACAGCGCGATGAGCGGGATCTTGAGCTCCTTGGCCATGATCTTCAGACCACGCGACATCTCCGAAACCTCGACGGTACGGCTCTCGGAGCGGCGTCCCGGCGGAGGACTCACCAGCTGCAGGTAGTCCAGGATGATGATTGCCTTCTCCTTGTTATGGAGCATGCGGCGGCTCTTGGCGCGAATCTCGGTCACTGTGGTGCCGGGCGTATCGTCAATCAGAATATCGAGCTTGGACAAGGTCTGCGTGGCCTCGTTGATATTGGCCCACTGCTCGGGGCTAATGCGGCCCATGCGGAAGTCACTGATCGAGATCATGGCGTAGGCGCAAATCAGACGCTGGGCAATTTCTTTGCCCGACATCTCCAGCGAGAAGAAGCCGACGGTATAACCGGCAGCGGCAGCGTTGAGCGCCAGATTCAGGGCGAACGACGTCTTACCCACAGCAGGGCGGGCGCCGATAATGATGAGCTGGCCCTCGCGGAAGCCCATGAGCATGCGGTCGAGTGACGGGAAGCCCGTGGGCACGCCCGCAGCCTGACCACCGGCCTGACACACTTCCTCGGCCTCGTTATAGGCCTCGACCATAAACTCGGTCAGCGTCTTGTAGCTCGACTTGACCTCGCGTGCCGTGACCTTGAGCAGCTTGCTCTCGGCTAGCTCCACGACCTCCTTGGTGTCGGTGGGGGCGTTATATGCCAGCGCGTTGATCTCGTTGGTGGCGCCGATCAGCTCGCGCAGCATCGAATCGCGACGAACGATGGCGGCATGGTGCTGCCAGTTCACGAGCGACAGAGTCTGACCCATCAGCTCCAAAATGTAGGCCTCGCCGCCCACGGCATCGAGCTTGTTGATGCTTCGCAGGTAATCGATCAGCGAGATGGAGTCGATGGGAATGCGGCTGTTGTACATATCGACCATCGCGGTGTAGATGGTCTTATGAATGGGCCGGTAGAAGTCATCGGGCTGCAGCTCGACCTGGGCCTCCTCGACCACCTCGGGCGATAGCAGCATAGCGGCCAGTACATTGGCCTCTGCATCTTGGTTTTGGGGAAGACCCAACTTTGAGCCGCGGTCCTCAACCGTCAGCCCGGTCTCCCTATCGTCATATGCCATGAGCATCCTCATTCATATCGCTTGCGAGCATCCATAGTATCAGCCACGGTCCCAAAACGCGCCGCGCGCCGCCAATCATCACCGAACCAAACGGATGAACGGTCCTGCATATAGGACGTCGACGCAACGTTCACCATGACACTCACTCAGCGCAAAAAACAAAAGGGCGCCCTGGTTTCCCAGAGCGCCCTTCTTAGAACAAGATTGTTGCGTTGCAGCAAATGCTACTCGGCAGCAGCCTCAGTCTCGACCTCGGCGGTCTCGGCCTCGGCGACCTCAGCGGCCTCCTCGACCTCAGCCTCGGCAGCGAGCTCCTCGGCGGTAACGCCGACGAGAACGACAACCTCGGCCTTGATCTCGCGGTACAGCGAGATGGCAACGGTGTGGGCACCGGCAACCTTGATGGGCTTACCGAGCTCGACGCGCTTGCGGTCGATGTCCATACCGAGCTGAGCCTTGATGGCGTCAGCGATCATAGCGGCGGTAACGGAGCCAAAGAGGATGCCCTCGTCGCCGACCTTGACGTCAACGGTGACCGTCTTGCCCTCGAAGGCAGCCTTGGTCTCGTTGGCGGTAGCCAGACGGACGGCCTCGCGCTTGGCGATGTTGTTGCGACGCTCGTCAAGCTGCTTGAGGTTGCCCTTGGTGGCGGCAACAGCGAGCTTCTTGGGGAACAGGAAGTTCTCAGCGTAACCCTGAGCGACCTCTACGACGTCACCCTCGCCGCCCTTGCCCTTGATCTCATCGAGAAGAATAACCTTCATGATGCGTCTCCCTTCTTAGCCGCGGTCGCGGTTGCCACGAGAGGAAACCACGGGGACGGTGTACGGCAGGAGAGCCATCTCGCGGGCGCGCTTGATGGCGTTGGCGATGTCATGCTGATGCTGCGTGCAAGCGCCAGTGACGCGACGGGGCTTGATCTTGCCACGGTCGGTCATGTACTTACGGAGAAGCTGAGTGTCCTTATAGTCAATGAACTCAGTGTTCTCCTTGCAGAACTGGCAGTACTTACGACGCGGCTGACGTGCAGAAAAATCATTAGCCATGTCAAAATACCTTTCATTTGGCAACTTCGGCGAACCGAAGCCGCCTCTCACTCAAAAATAGGTGAACAACCCCTAGAACGGGATGTCCTCATCGTAGACGTCGACCGCGGGCGGCGTAGCCACCGGTGCGGCAGGACGTGCTGCGGGCGCGGGAGCTGCGGGGGCGTAACCGCCCTGATCGTAGCCACCCTGGCCACCACGGGAGCTCATAAACTCGATCTCATCGACGATGACCTCAAGCTTGCTCCTGCGCTGACCGTCGCGCTCCCAAGAGCTGTAGCGCAGCTTGCCCTCGATCGCGACCTTGTTTCCCTTTGCCAGGAAACGGCTCACGGCCTCGGCGCGGGTGCCGAACATGGTGCAGTCGACAAAGTTGGGATAGTCCTCCCACTCGCCAGTCTGCGCGTTGCGGCGACGATCGTTCACGGCGACGCCAAAGGACAGAACCTGGGTTCCGCCGGCGGTGGCGCGCAGCTCGGGATCGCGGGTGAGATTACCGGTGATGTTCACTCGATTGATGCTCATAACTCACTACTTCCTCTTGGGGCACAAGCCCAGTCCAAAACGACAGTCTTACTCCTGGTCGTCGCGACGGACGATCATGTGGCGGACCACAGCGTCGGTGATGCGCAGGACGCGATCAAGCTCGGCGATCTGGGTAGGATCTGCGTGGAAGTTGATGAGGGTGTAGTCACCATCGGTGAGGTCGTTGATCTCGTAGGCGAGCTTGCGCTTGCCCCACTCGTCAACGGAGTCGACCTTGCCAGCGCCCTCAGCGATCGTGGTATCGATACGCTTCATAACAGCGAGACGAGTCTCGGGGTCGAGCGACGGGTCAACAAAGAACAGCAGTTCATAAGCCTTCATATTGTCACCTCCTCTGGGCAAATGTGGCTTCAGGTCGTGAAGGTGCGCCTGAAGCAGGAAAAGACTTGGTAATAATATCTTTCAACCTCCTAGGCTGCAATAATTTGCAGCTACAACCTCATGACCTCCACATATGTCCATACTCGCACGACGTTTCATGCGCATTCCAACCAAATGCTGACCAAAAGCTTGACGAATCTGTGGACAAGATACGGTGCCGTGGTGACAAGCTGAGCCAAGCCACAGGTCAACGGGCACAAGGCTGTGGTCGCAAAATGCATACCAGTGGTCCACAGCACCACCCAAAGATTTTTAAATTCATTGCCAAGTCGCTTATGAATACCCCTTTCGAACAATTGAGTTGATCAACCACGCTGGTCGGAAGCCGTTTTTTGGCACCTCAAACCCCACTGCAACGCCAAGCGCGGCCGAGCGTTTTAAAAAATGCCAACTTTTCTGTTTGCACTTTGCGATTCCTCGTGTATACTGACTTTCGCATTTAACGGAGAGTTGTCCGAGTGGCCGAAGGAGCACGATTGGAAATCGTGTAGGCGTCAAAAGCGTCTCCAGGGTTCAAATCCCTGACTCTCCGCCAGTTAATTCCAAAGCAGGCCTTCGAGCCTGCTTTGTTTTTACCCCACGCGGAGGGGTGGCAGAGTGGTTGAATGCGGCGGTCTCGAAAACCGTTTGGCCTGTATAAGGTCACGAGGGTTCGAATCCCTCCTCCTCCGCCATTTAGATTGAGAAAGCTCCCAGATCGGGGGTTTTTTTCTTTTAAGTCCCTTACAAGCAAATACGGCGGAGGAGGAGGGATTCGAACCCGACAGGGCGCAAAGCGTAAAGAAAACGCGCCACGGGCGCGTTTTTAGCGCAGCGCGGTCGGCTTACGCCGACCGAATAAATTTTGAGCGCTGCTCAAAATTTAGACATCCCTCCTATTCAGCCACGCCCCCATCGTGTTCAGCATCAACCCAGATTCCCAAACATGGTGCCTACGCCCGCATCCAGTCCCGACCGTTTGCCGAGCAATAGGGTCGCAATCGGCGCCGAACATGTACTATGTACGGGCATTGTCCAAATCCGTAATCCAAAGGACCCCATCTTGCCCGTCGTCGCCGCTATAACCGTTACCTCACACGCCTCGGATGCCATGGTCGCTATTCCGTTTTGGCTCGAGATGTTCGCTGTTGTCGCTGCATCGATCTCGGGTGTGCTGGTTGCGCGCGAGCACAAACTCGACCTGGTGGGCGCGGTCGCGCTCGCGGTGGTCTGCGGTCTGGGCGGCGGTCTTTTGCGCGATATGACGCTGCAGGTGGGCAACGTCTACATCCTCAACCAGCCGATGGCGCTCCCGCTTTCCATTGCCACGGCAGCCATCATCTATATTTTCCCGGCAATCGTCGACAAACCCGAAAAACTCATTCCCCTGCTCGATATCATCTCGGTCGGCATCTACGCCGCCACTGGAGCAGACAAGGCGCTGGTCTACGGCTTTGCACCGGCGGTGTGCATCATGATGGGCTTCTTCACCGCAGTAGGTGGCGGCATGCTGCGCGACGGCTTTATGGGCGTGGTTCCGGGCATTTTCCAACGCACTAACTTTTATGCCATCGCGGCCATCGCCGGATCGACAAGCTACGTGTGTCTCGTTATGAGCGGCATCATGAGCAATGTCGCCGCGCTGATCGTATGCGTTGTCGTGACCATGGGTCTGCGCTGGCTCTCGCTGCGCTTTGACATCAAAAGCCCCACCGAAGAAGACATCGCGCGCTTTTTGCATCGCAAAAAGTAGGTAGCGCGGGCTCATCCTTCGAAATGCAACCGAGAGGTTCTTTTAGAGCGCCCGCACGTTGGGTACCCTGTTAGGTATATGCCGAACACCTAACAAAAGGATCAACCATGGCTTTCAATCAAACCGCGACGGCGCCGTCGCACAAGATGCGTCGCTGCCTGCTTATGGCATTCGTGCTCATCGCGCTCGCGCTCACCGCTCTTCCCACGGCGTCGTTCGCCGGCACGGACACCGCAGGCAACGTACTTGCGACCGACAATGATGCCAATCCGTCCGGCATCGAAGGTGACCTGTACTGGGCAGGTCAGGCCCTCAACTTGGACGATACGTCCATCGACCGCGATATCATCGCCGCGGGCGATACCCTCTCGATCCGCGACTGCACAGTGGGCGGCGCCGTCCGTCTGGCGGCACGCACCATCGACATTGCCAAGACCGCGGTTGATGGCAGCGTGACCGTCGCTGGCCAGCATGTCGTGCTCAATTCCGACAGCACCGCCAACTGTTTCTACGCGATAGGCGAGACGGTTGCTCTGCGAGGCTCCACCAAGTCGGCAGCGCTCGCGGGCGATACTGTGACCATCGATGGCACCGTCGATGGCGATGTCGAGGTTTGGGCCGACAAACTCATCCTAGGCAAGAACGCCCACATCACCGGCACCGTGAACGCGCACGTCTCCGAGGACCCCGAGCGTGCCGCGGAAGCCGAGGTCGGCGCGCTCAAGATCGACCGCACCGAGAACGAGGATACCTCCACCGTTAACGATGTCATCGGCGGTGTCGTCGCCGCGGCACTCTCGACCTGCTTTGTCGCTCTGCTGCTCGAGCTCGTCTTTCCGCATGCGACCGCCAGCGCCGCCGGTATGCTCCACCAGCGCCCCATGCCCCTGTGGGTGAACGGTCTTCTGGGCACGATTGCTATCGTCCCCGCTGTCCTACTGCTAATTATCTCTATCGCTGGTCTGTCGCTTGCCGGAGCCCTCATGTGCGGTGTTATTGGCATCGCGCTGGTGTCGAGTGCCTTTGCAGGGTGCGCGATCGCGCGCATGGTCGGACACAGCCAGAACCGCTACGCCATGGCAGCCGCTGGTGGCGTAATCGCAGGCGCCCTCACGGGGCTTCCCCTCGTAGGCGGCTTCATCAGCGGCGTGGCCTTTGTCTTCACGCTCGGCTACATCATCCAAATCATCTGGCGCAACGCCCACCTCAAGCCGCAGCAGCCGGCTAACACGCCAGAACTCCCCACCGCCTAGCAGCCGATCACCACAAAGGGGCCAAGCACCTTTGTGGTGGTGCAAAGGGGTCAGGTTACTTTGCACCAACAAACGAGGCGGGACACTCGGTCATATCGACCGGGTGCCCCGCTTTTCATGGAGGGTTCTCTAGTAACTTTTTCAAAACCAATAATCATCGGGTCGGTAGGCCTGCGCGTCACTCGCTACGGAGGCAGTTCGCCATTGAGCAGGGGGGATAATTATTTTTCACGGCGACCTCCTCCCCGCTTGATGACGAGCGCGACAACAATAGCCGCCACTCCGATGGCAGCCAAAACCGCCACTAGCACCAACGTTCTATCTCCCGTCGAGGGCATAAAGCCTCGACTTGCTTCTTTGCTTGGGGTGTTGAGCACCGACAGCTCAATCGAACCCGTCCCGGCATCGGCGGTATCAACCCGCAGAGGGCTTTCGGCCGACACGGTCACCTTGGGCTTCGCGACTGCAACCTGTTTAACGTCCAATCCCTCGGCCGTAACCGTCACCGTACGTTTGCCTTCAAAGGCGATGTAGCCCTTGGGAGCCGCGACCTCCTCGACGGTGTAGACACCCGCGTCAACACCGCTCAATTCCACATGGCCATCCGCGCCCGTGGTGACGCACGCGTCGGCATCCGTCGACCACGAGCCGTCGGTCGTTAGGATGCGCGCGGTCATCGATGATGCGCAATTTGGCGCCCGCGAGCGGTTTATCGTCCGAGCTTGAGCGCTTGATGAGGCTGAGTCCCCAGGTGTAGGCGCACGCGTCATCGCTCGGCGTGCGGGTGAAGCCGGCGTCGCCGGACTGGTCGGCAAAGGGAGAACGCGGGTAGCGCAGGTAGACCTCGTTGGGGTTGCCCTTCGCGATGCCGTGGTTGCACGCGCTGTTGAGCGGCGCATTGTACACGGCGACCACGCGGGCGCCCGCGGTAAAGGCGTCGGCCCCGCCGAGCGCAGCGATCAGGTCGCCGGTGCGCACGGTGAAGGTCTTGCCGTCGGCCGCTACCTTGGTGGCGCACTGGGCCGTGATATCGGTCCAGCCCTTCGCGGGCTCGGTGCCGGCGCGGCCGTCCTTGCTGGCCGAGACGGCGTCAAAGCCGCCGTCCGCGCCCGCCGCCACGTACACGCGCATGCTCGCGGCGACCTTGGAGGGGTCGAGCCCCGCGCCCATGGTGTCGACGAACCGCACCGTGTAGGTGTCGTAGGCGGTGAGCCCGGCCGGGACCGTGGCAGAGAGGCGCCAGTACAGGTCGTCGGCGACCGTGGCGTCGGCGGCCTTCTGCCAGGCGGCGGTGCTGTCCTCCAGCACGTGCTTGGCGACCTTAGGAGTGGCGGCCTTGGGCTTGACGGTGACGGCGCTGCCGCCGACCAGGGCCATGATCGGCGCGGTGCCGGCCTCGCCCTGGGCGATGGCGTCGTCGTCGGCGACGATGAGCCAGTAGCCACAGGGCAGCTCGGTCGCCGCGCCCGCGTTAAGGGCCACGGAAGGCGCACCGGCATTGCAAATCACACGGGCAAGCTTTGCCGCTAGCGTGGTCGTCATGTGCCCGTCGGCATTCATCCATTCGGCAGCCTCTTGTGCCGTCGATGCCGAGTTATCAAGCCCTGCATCATGAAGCACGGGAAGGGCAGCTTGGCGAACCGTGTCATTCGCCCACGCTACATCAGTTGCGACCTTTTGGTCGGCATCGGCATCGTCGACAACGGTCGCCGAAAAGAGCTGGTACGCGTCATACCGCGTCGCAACCGTACCGTCCACCGTAATGGCTCCAGTGCCTGCCGCGCGGGCCATCCCGGGCAACATCGCAAAAGAGAGCATTGCGACCGTAGCTATTGTCGCGATAGCCAACAAGCGGCGGCAAAGCCTACTCACGGCTACCACCTCGACCTTGATCGCGATGGCGACGAGCATGCATCCATGTCGCAGCAAAACACAGCATCGAAGCACCAGCTAAATACGTCATAGTCAAACCAGCCCCGCCCGCCTCAGGTAGCGTAGTCGAGTACCTGTTGGTAAAGGTCGGCGGGGTCGAGGAACCCTCGCCATAGGTGACGGTGGTGTCGAGCTGATTCGTACCGTTGACCACGTTAACCGTGACCCTATACTCGGTCCTGTCATAGGTGATGTGATCCTTGACATTGTTCTCGGCGCCCTCGGGAACAACCTCGGAGATGATGTAGCGATACTCGCCGGCCTTGTTGTACTTGACGTTGAAGGAGACATTGCCCTCTGCGTTATTGGTCGCCGTCTGGAGCACTTTGCCCTCGGCGTCCTTAAGCGCGAACGAGAACTGACCTTCCCTGAAGGTTCCGCCTTTAAGCACTTTATTTGCTTTTATCGTCGCTTTGCCTTCAAGGGGCGCGTCATACACCCAAATCTCTACATCTGACGTTATCTCCGTATTGGCATCAAGCAGAGATTTCGCCCTGTTCATGGCTCGCTCGTATTGCTCCTCGTCCGCGTTGCCTTTGAGCAGAATCCATGTTGGTTGGGCGACGCGATATCCAGCAGGCGCCGTCGTCTCCTCGAGGCAGTAAAGCTTGCAGGAAGCCATGGCGTCCGAACTCGTTCCAAAAGTCGCGTTTCCGTTAGAGTCGGTCGTTTCGGTAGAAAAAGCCGTCTTTGCGTCATCAACACCGGCACCGCTCTGCACCTTGTCCATGTCAATCGCATAGAGTGTGAACGTGGCCCCAGCCAACGGCGCAGTAACGTCCTTTTCATCCACTTTGTGGACCACAATGCCGTACCCCGTTCCGCCTCCCGATGCGCCGGCATCTATGTCATATTTACGCTCGTGTTTAACATACCCGTCTGCAACACCTTCAAGCTGAGCCTCGTTGGAAAGGGAAACGTTACCAGACTCACCGGACAGAACTTCATATTCGACTTTCAGGTATTTCTCATCGGGAAGCCTCAACGTCAATCGCTGCTGCTTTCCAGCGCCCTCATCAACCAAATCGAGAGCTGTCTTGTATTGCTCTTTCGCCAACTCACGCCAAATGCCATTGTCACACTCAGACACGCTAAGCGACGAAGGCACAAACGTGCATTTGGAGTCCATCACATCGAACAGATCAAGATAGTCGGTTCCACTTTTTAGGTCCAATGCCGATTCGTTAACAAAAATGGTGTAGTGAATTCGCTTGCTATTACTTACCGACGCACCGGTCTTTGACAATACGTCGTTCTTGATCTGTACGGTATCAGAGCCCGCCTTAAATTCCTTATTATCCGAGCTCGCACTCGCCGAGTTCGTAAGCTCGCCGAGGTTCTTTGACGTGTCGACCACTGACCTCTTGACAGCAGTTGCATACGTCAGCTTCACATAGCCTGTATTGTTACCCAACTTTTCCGTTGGAATCGAAAACGTAACTGCTCGACGATCAACGGCAGGCGTCAGCAAGACACCCGAAGCCTCGGTTTTTTCTCTCTCATGTTCCCATTCGTGGCCGGGCACCGCCGTCCTGTAGGGATTTGAATACAAAGAATATTTAGCCGAACCGGGGATATAACTCATTCCATCAGGAAGCTCATCTTTAACAACGACATCCTTGCCATTGAGCCTGCCTGCGCCATAATACTCACCGGCAGGCGTCTTAGCTCGATTGGCATAGACAGTCCAGTCGACAATCCACGCACCTTTGTCGTTCGAGCCATCCACTGATTTCCAGTCAAACGTCTCATCCCACCGTGCTTGCGAGCCGTCTTCATTTATTTTTACGCTCTTCTCAACCGAAGGCTCCGTTTCGTCTTCAACGTAGTAAAAAACGAAATCAGAATAGCCGCTAAACCCGTCGACAGAGGCGAAGTTGGAGTACCAACCAGGAAGTGCGTCGGTCACCGTTTTATACGCAATAACCACTTCAGGGGACTTATCCAGTGCTTCTTTGACTTTATCCGTAATGGTTATTCGGATATTGCAGTTATGCTTGTTGCTGCCCTGTGACGGATCTGCGCCTCGCTCAAAGTCCCAGTCGACACCTTGGTCCAATTCGGTGTCCCCGATGGCAACTACATGCGATTGACCGCCAGTGGTATCCGGGCCCATGGTCTGCTTCCAAGCCGCCAGCATGGTATCTTTGATAAGAACGGATTCTGGGTTTTTCGCATTTACGTAATCACGGAGCTCTACGCGTAATTGCCAAGTTGCCCTTCCGGTCCGCGACGCCTCATCCTTATTAAGCAGTTTTTTGCTTATGGTCTTGCCCGTCCAAGGGCGAGCATAGTATTCGGTACTTTCTCCAGAGGGCTGATCTGAATCTTCTTTTTTCACGGTTGCCGTGTTGCTTACCTTTTCGTAGGATTTCTCATCTTTCAGCTTGGTTTGATAGACGATGCAATAGGTCGCATACCGGTCGCCCTCTTTTGGATTAAACGTATAGCTGAATGAATCCTCCGACTCACCCGGTGTTCCCTCGCCGACCTTTTTAGCTTCGTCAGCATTCTCGCCCTTGTAGACCGCGTAGTTGCCAATATAAGTTTGTTTGCCATCGAGCCTATCAGTGAAGGTATAGCCGGTCATATCGGCCTTGAGAGACCCCTTGTTGAGTACAACCTTCCAAGTAATAGCAGACGGCGTTCCGGAGCCGGCCTCTTTTTTAATCATGTCATACTGAAATGAATTCGAGGCACCTTCAATCGAAAGAGATTGTCGAGGATTTGCCTTTCCCCAGGTTGCCTGCACGCCGTTCTTGCCTTGCATAGGCATACCATTAGTGGACGGTAGGTCCGCACTAACTGTCGTTTCGTACGTAACGGTATGGTCGCCCTTAGAAAGGCTACCCAGCGACAATGTTGCCTCTTTCCCCTCATTACTCACGGACGAACCAATCGGATTTCCATCAAGCTTGAAGCTGTTTTGGTCAAATTTCAGGTAGTCGCCGAGTGTATCAACCAGCACTACATCCGTTGCATACGACTTAACACTCAGATTGATAGTCCAAGTTATCTTGGCAATTCCAGTAGTGCCATCTTGAGAAAAGACACCCGACTTACTTCCCTCGACCGCGCCATCTTGAATCTCGATAGGTACAGCTTCGCCAACGCCCGGAAATCTCAATTCGACTTTTGACCCATCATCCAGATTTTTGTCTTTGAGCTTGAATTCGAATTTAACCTTTACGTAAAGTGAAGATGGATTGGCGTTGAGATAGCTGGGGGCGTATTTAAAAATGACCTTGTTCTTTTCGATGCGCCAAGTTCCCATCTTTTGCGCATTCTCGGTATCATCAGTCATCAAGTCGCCGCCCGCGTTGTCCTTCACGACAATCGACTCAGGAAAGGTATAAATCGCCTCAAGCCTTTCAGGTGTAGGCCCACAATTCTCATGAAAACGAGCTTCCATAAAACCGTAAATTGTATCGGTTGTCGTAATCGAGGGTGAGCCCTCTTTACCGAGAGGCTGCTGACGATCCTTATCGGCATACAGCCCAACCGTAACGTCCGCCGTATTCTCATTAATCACAATCGGCGTCGGCGTCGTCGCACCCTCAGCGCGCACGGGGGCTGCACCGTGAAAAACTGCGGCGGTGAGGCTAATCAAAATGAAGATCAGGGCCGCCATACCCAGCGACCGTGAGCGGTGTGCGTCCATAGTTGTCCCCTAATTCCTACAACACAGTGTGGAATACGGCGAATCGTCGGATCGAACACAAGCCCCAACATCAACGAGAACCTACCTAGCGCATTGCAAGAACCCATTGGGGAGCACCTTCTAAGACGGTTCGTCTATGCCACAATGCATAAAATAATATATAGATACCAATCATGTAAACCGCAGGTCAATAGGTCTTTTAATTTAATACCAGTTGATATTGCTCTGTTAACAGTTTTGCATCATACCGGCTATATTCAGTGGAATTATGTATATGTTTAAACAACTTAACTTTGGCTGGAAAGCCGATTGGGGGGATAGCCGCCCCAGCTGTGGTGCAAACGAACCCGTCCCCTTACACCAAAGAAAGGGCGCCGACCATCGCGGTCGACGCCCTTTCTTATTGGCGGTTATAAGCCCCAGCGCTTATTTGTTGACCTGGCCGGCGCGGACGGCAGCCTTCTTGCGGTCGGTGGCGTTGAGCAGACGCTTGCGCAGGCGAATGTTCTTGGGAGTGATCTCGACCAGCTCGTCGTCGGCGATGTACTCCAGCGCCTCCTCCAGCGAGAAGGTGCGCGGCGGCACCAGCTGGACGGAAATATCGGAGGTCGAGGAACGCTGGTTGCCCAGGTTCTTGGTGCGGGCGATATTGACGACCATGTCGCCAGCTTTGCTGCGCTCGCCCACGATCATGCCCTCGTAGCACTCGGTGCCCGGCTCAACAAACAGCTGGCCACGCTCCTGCAGCGTACCCAGAGCGTAGGCAACGGCCTTCTCGGTGGTCATGGAAATCATGGCGCCGTTCTGGCGGTTGCCGATCTCGCCGGCATAAGGACCATACTCCAGGAAGGTGTGGTAGAACACGCCCTCGCCGTGGGTAACGTTCATGATGCGGTTCTTAAGACCCATGATGCCGCGGGTCGGGATCTTAAACTCGAGGTGCGTCACGATGCCCGAGGTATCCATGCTCGTCATGATGCCGCCGGAGGTGCCGAAGACCTCAACGACCTTGCCCGAGTACTCGTCCGGGCACTCGACGACGGCCTGTTCGACAGGCTCCATCTTGTTGCCGTTCTCGTCCTTCTTAAACAGAACGCGGGGACGGCCGACCTGGAACTCAAAACCCTCGCGGCGCATGGACTCCATCAGGACAGACAGGTGCAGGATGCCGCGGCCCGAGACCTCGACGCCGCTCTTGTCCTCGAGCTCCTCGATCTTCATGGTCACGTTGTTCTCGGCCTCGTTGAACAGGCGCTCCTTGAGCTGACGGGCGCCCACGATGTCGCCGTCGCGACCGACGAGCGGGGAGGTCGAGGCCTCAAAGACGATGGACAGGGTCGGCGGGTCGATCTCGATGGGCTCGAGCTCGACGGGGTTCTCGGGGTCGGTGTAAACATCGCCGATATCGGTGCGGTCAATACCCACGACAGCAGCGATATCGCCGGCGCCGACTTCCTGGCACTCGGTACGGCCCAGGTAGTCGAAGGTAAAGAGCTGCTTGACGGTGGCGGTGGCGCTGGAGCCGTCGTTCTTCACAACCAGAATCTGGTCGCCCTGATGGATGGTGCCGGAGTACACGCGACCGATGCCGATACGACCAACGAAGTTGGAGTGGTCGATGGTCACGCATTGCATGGCCAGCGGGGCGTTCTCGTCAACCTCGGGCGCGGGCATATCGTCGATGATCATGTCGAGCAGCGGGTACATGTCCATATTGCCGTCGTTGGGGTCAAGGCGGGCAAAGCCATTCATGGCGCTGGCGTAGACCACGTGCTCCATGGCGAACTCAAGCTGGTCGTCGGTGGCGCCCAGGTCGGCCATGAGGTCCAGGCAGTCGTTGTAGGCCTTCTCGGGGTTGGCGCCCGGACGATCGATCTTGTTGATGACGATCATGATCTTAAGGCCGGTGTCGATAGCGTGACGCAGCACGAAGCGGGTTTGGGGCATGGGGCCCTCAAAGGCGTCGACCAGCAGCAGGGCGCCGTCGGCCATACGCAGCACGCGCTCGACCTCGCCGCCGAAGTCGGCGTGGCCCGGGGTGTCGATGACGTTGATCTTAACGTCCTTGTACTCGATAGAGATGTTCTTAGCGAGAATCGTGATGCCGCGCTCGCGCTCCTGGTCGTTAGAGTCCAGGACGCGGTCCTCGACCTGCTGGTTGGCACGGAAGGCGTCCGTGGCACGCAGGAGCTTGTCGACCATCGTCGTCTTGCCGTGGTCGACGTGGGCGATGATGGCGATGTTCCTCAGATTGTCTACGCGCATGTAGTTCCCCTATCTTCTATCTATATACAACCGGCACGCGTATGCGACCCACCCAGCAATGCAACGCTCGGCGGGAATATTGAGCCTTTTACCGAAAACTCGTTTATTTTAGCGATTTTAGATGAGAGGGGTTTCCTCACCTGCAGGTTCAGGGTCGCTCCACATAAAACCATCGCCGGCGCCCATGCCCTCATACAGCACATATGCCGAAAAACCGCTCTCGAGCGTGGTTTCGAAGAAGCTCACGAGCAGGGCGTCATGGTAGCCGCCGTCAATCTCGACGCAGCCGGTATAGCCGATGGCATAGCGGGCGATACGGCCCAGACCCTCGTCCTTAAGGCCCATCTTGTGCTCGGAGATAAAGTTGGTGGCCGCCTCCAGGCACGCCTCTTCGCCGTCCTCGTCGAGCGCCGCCAGATAACGGTTGGAAGCGGCGTCCTCAATTGCCACGACCACGCCAGGGTTTTCACCGGCGGCAAGGTCGTCCAAGAACGCGCCGATCAGATCGCACACCATGGCGTCGAGCTCGGCGGAGACGTTACCGGCGTCCTGCATATCCTGTGCCATCTTTAGACCTTCCCATCGAGTCCGGCGTCGTTACAGTTCTTGTGCCTCGGCAGCGATCTTGGCGGCAGCGTCGCGGGCGCGCATCATATCCATCGCGCGCTTGTCGAGCACCTTGATCTGACTGGTCAGCATTACCGCGTCGACCACACCCCAGATCACGAGGCCCGTAGAGATCGAAAACCCAAGCGCACCAACTGTACCACGAAGGCGCGAGCAGATTGCCGCGACAAGGGCGGAGACGACAACCATCTTGATAAACGAGCCGCGGCGTTCGCGAAGCGTGCGGGCCTGCGTCACATAGGCAATGCGAGCCGCCTCAGAAGCCTCCGAGCGCATCTGGGCCTCGCGCGCAATGGCCGCCGCCTCAGCCGACATACCGCCGGCCATCAGCGAACGCTCCGCAGCCTGGCCGCCCCACATTTAGAAGTCATCGGGGGAGAGCGTATGGACGAACTCGTCGAACTTCTCGAACTCCCGCTCGTCGTCAACTTCCTCGGCATGGGCAGAAACGGTGCCCAGGCGATTCATGATGTCGTCCTCCACAAACATGGGGGCATTGCTGCGCACGGCAAGGGCAATGGCATCACTGGGACGCGCATCGATCTTATGCTCGTTGCCATCGGCCAACACGACAACCGTCGCGTAAAACACGGGCGGCTCGGCGCGAACGATTTCGATGCGTTCGAGCTTGGCACCCAGGGCGCCAACAGTATCGAGCAACAGGTCATGGGTAATCGGGCGCTCGGCGCGGCCGCTATCGATGCCGCGGCTGATGGCAGCGGCTTCAAACGAACCAGTTTGAATGGAAAGGGAACGCAGTGGCGCGGGCGAGTCCGATTTGCTGCAGCGCTCGCGAAGCACGATAAGCGATGGCACGGGACCGGCGGCCATGACGATGGTCTCTATGTCGACACGAACCATGGAACACCTCCGGTACGTAGCGGTTAACACGCGGCAGCTCCACCGCATTGAATAGCTATACTACCCAATCTTTCGCACAGCACACAAAACCAAAATGAGATTTATCGCAGACAAGAAAAAAGCCCCGAGGCAACGCCTCAGGGCTCTTCACAGTTTTGATGGTGGACCTGACAAGATTCGAACTTGTGACCTCCCGGTTATCAGCCGGACGCTCTAACCAACTGAGCTACAGGTCCATCATGGTGGAGGTTAGGGGGATCGAACCCCTGACCTCAGGCTTGCAAAGCCCGCGCTCTCCCAGCTGAGCTAAACCCCCACGGAGACAGTAATAAACACCCCAGCGGCGACTCGGCTCTCGCTGGGGTGTTTATTGCGAAAGAAAGTGGTGGACCTGACAAGATTCGAACTTGTGACCTCCCGGTTATCAGCCGGACGCTC
>URNK01000012.1 GCA_900549195.1 uncultured Collinsella sp. | reverse complement strand
ACGAGATGAGCGCTAGTCTCGTGGGCTCGGAGATGTGTATAAGAGACAGTGGAAGGGGGAGGCCTCGCGGCCTCCCCCTTTTTTGCGTTATATACACGTTGTACTTTGGGACCTAGCTCCCCCGTATGCGCTCTTACTGTTTGGCTGTATTTTGAGTCCATCTAGTGTATTTGAGCGATAATTACTCGCATTGGCGTTAGGGAGGGCTTGATGTTTACCGTATTTGTCTTGGGCAATATTGCTTCGGGTAAGTCGACTGCCTGCCGCTATTTCGAATCTCGTGGCGCTATGCTTATCGATCTGGATGAGCTTGCAAAATCTCTGTATGTGCCGGGCTCTGATATCGTCAATACTCTCGCGGATGAATTCGGTTGGGACATTTTGGATGAGGAGGGCGGCATTCGCCGCAGCATCCTCGCTTCTCGAGCTTTCGCTTCTCCTGATTCGGTCGCACGACTCAATGGCATCGTGCATCCCGTTCTGATTGAACAGCTTTCGCTTAGGATTCTCGATCCGGTTTGTTGTACGGTTTCATCTCCCCGTTACCCCTTTGCGGTGGTCGAGGTTTCTGCTCCGACTGGTTTTGAGGATGCATTTGGCTTGGCTGATGAAATTCTGGTCATTAGCGCCCCTTTGTCAGTTCGTCGCGAGCGCGCTATTCAACGTGGCATGGAGCCATCTGATTTCGATGCCCGTTCTGCTTGTCAGCCCGATGAGTCTGCGCTGTGCAATCTCGCTACAACGGTGATTGATAATGCCTCAGGCGATAATTCGCTCTTTGAGCAGCTTGACTCATGGCTTGCATGCCATGGGTTCGGGGATGTAGTGGATAAGGAGGAGGCTGATGCCTAAGACACGTTTCCTTACGTGGTATCGCCTTATACCGCTAGCTGCCGTTTTTGCCTTCGGCCTTATCTCATTCGTTTACTCGTATGCTCCTGCCGCTTTCTTTAAGCCGCTGTATCCGATTGACTACGAGGCGTATGTAAAGCAATCCAGTATTTCGCATAATCTGGATCCGTATCTGGTGTGCGCTGTCATTAAGTCTGAATCGAATTGGGATCCCGAGGCCGAGTCGAATCAGGGTGCTCAGGGATTGATGCAGCTGATGCCCGAGACTGCCCAGGATATGATCGCCAAGGGCCTTGTCGACGGTGGCGAGTATTCGGCCGACAACCTTAACGATCCGGCTACGAATATCGAGTTTGGCTGTGCGTATCTCTCGTATCTTCTAGCGTATTTTAACGGGTCGACTGACAGTGCCATTGCCGCCTATAACGCCGGCATGGGCAATGTCGACGGATGGGCGCAGCAGAGTACGTCGCTTCATAATGCAATCACCTTTCCCGAGACGCAGGCGTATCTGATTCGTGTCAATAATGCCTGGGTTCGCTACAAGACCCTCTATCCCGATCGGTTCGTATAGGACTATGCCTGCCGCCTGCGTATACTGCAGATATATGAGTTAGGAGTATCCATGGCGGAATTTGAAGTAGAACGCGTTGGTGGTGAACTTAAGCGCTTTGGCGTTGAAGGCTCTGACGTGCCGTTTAAGGTCGTGTCTCCCTATGAGCCTGCCGGTTCCCAGCCTAAGGCCATTGAGTCGCTTGTGCAGGGCGTGAGGGACGGAGACCGCTATCAGGTTTTGTTGGGCGTGACTGGTTCGGGCAAGACCTTCACGATGGCAAAGACTATTGAGGCCCTGGGAAAGCCGACGCTGGTCATGGCTCCGAATAAAACGCTCGCCGCTCAGCTTGCGAGCGAGCTCAAAGAGTTCTTTCCCAATAACGCTGTGGTCTACTTCGTCTCGTACTACGACTACTATCAGCCCGAGGCGTATGTGCCGCAAAGCGATACATATATCGAGAAAGACTCCTCGATTAACGAAGAGGTCGAGATGCTGCGCCATCAGGCGACCGCGTCACTGCTCTCTCGACGTGATGTGATCGTTGTCGCATCGGTCTCGTGTATCTATGGCATTGGCTCTCCTGAGGACTATGCGGGTCTGGCTCCAAACGTCGACAAGAAGGTGCCGCTCGAGCGCGATGACTTTATCCATGCGCTTATCGACATTCAATATGATCGCAATGACTATGACCTGGCGCGTGGCACGTTCCGCGTGCGCGGCGATGTTGTCGACGTGTATCCGCCTTATGCCGAGCATCCGTTGCGGTTTGAGTTCTTTGGCGACGAGGTCGAGCTGATTGCCGAGATCGATGAGGTCACCGGTGAGATGCTTCGTGAGTACGAGGCCATCCCCGTATGGCCGGCATCACACTACGTGACCGAGAAGCCGAAGGTCAAGGCTGCTCTGAAATCGATCAGCGAAGAGTGCGAGAAGCGCGTGGCGGAGCTCAAGGCGACCGACAAGTTGCTCGAGGCGCAGCGTCTGCAGCAGCGCACCGATTATGATCTTGAGATGCTCGAGACGATGGGCTTTTGCAACGGCATCGAGAACTACTCGCGTCATCTGGACGGTCGCAAGCCAGGTGAGCCGCCGTTTACCCTAATCGATTACTTTCCCAAGGATATGCTCTGCATCATCGATGAGAGCCATGTGACGGTGCCGCAGATTCGCGGCATGCACGAAGGTGACCGCTCGCGTAAGGTGACGCTGGTGGAACACGGTTTTCGCCTGCCCTCGGCGCTCGATAACCGCCCGCTTCGTTTCGATGAGTTTGAGGCAAGGATACCCCAGTTTATCTATGTTTCGGCCACGCCGGGCGACTACGAGCTGCGGGTGAGCCAAAACGATGTGGAGCAGATTATTCGTCCGACTGGCCTGCTCGACCCCAAGATTGACGTGCGTCCAGTTCGCGGCCAGATTGACGATCTTGAGGACGAGATTCGCGAGCGCGTTGCCCGCAAGGAGCGCGTGCTGGTGACCACGTTGACCAAGCGCATGGCCGAGGACCTGACCGACCATCTGCTCGACGCGGGCATTAAGGTCAATTACATGCACTCTGATACGGCGACAATGGACCGTGTCGAGATCCTGCGAACGCTGCGCGAGGGCAAGATCGATGTTCTCGTTGGCATCAACCTGCTTCGCGAGGGCTTGGATCTCCCCGAGGTCTCACTGGTGGCAATTCTCGATGCCGATAAGGAAGGCTTCTTGCGCAACCGCCGTTCGCTGATTCAGACGATTGGCCGTGCGGCCCGTAACGCCGATGGTGAAGTCATCATGTATGCAGACGTTGTGACCGATTCGATGAAAGAGGCCATCGAGGAGACGCAGCGCCGTCGCGAGATTCAGATGGCATATAACGAAGAACATGGCATTGTGCCCAAGACAGTGCGCAAGGCCATCAACGACATCTCAAGTTTTATTGCCGAGGCCGAAAAAACTGTGGGCTCCAAGGGACGCTCGAAGGGCGACTCTCTTGGTCATGGCGCATTCTATACGCCCGATGAGTCGGGCGAGGGCGGCGTGCCGGAAACGGTGGCGCCCGAGCAGACACTTGCGGAGCAGTTGGAAGAACTGCCGCATGACGAGCTTGTGCGGATTGTCGAAACCATGGAAGAGGATATGCGTAACGCTTCTGCCGCCATGGACTTTGAGGAGGCGGCGCGCCTGCGCGATGCCGTCGTTCAGATTCGGGCGATGCTCGAGGGCGCGTCTGAGGACGAGACGATCGAGCGCTTACGTTCACAGGCCCGCAAGGGTTCCACGTTCGCATCGGGCAGAAAACGCCAGGGTGCACGGTTTAAGAAATAGCGAACAGGCCCCGAGTTCCCTGTGGAGCTCGGGGCCTGTGTCTTTTGCGCACTGGAATTCGTGCGTTAGAGGTCTGCAATCAGGGCTTCGGCACAACGGATGCCGTCGGTGGCCGCGCTCATGATGCCGCCAGCATATCCAGCTCCCTCACCACAAGGGTAGAGGCCCGGGGTCGACACGGCATGGCACGTTCCGTCTCGGGTGACAGTGGCAGGTGAGCTCGAACGAGTCTCCACGCCGGTAAGAACGGCATCGGGGCGGTCGTAGCCTCGTAGCTTTTTTCCGAGTAGGGGAAGTCCCAGGCGGAGCGACTCGACGATATGCTGCGGCAGGGCTTCGTCAATTGCCGTCCAGGTCACACCGAGCGGATAGGTGGGCTTTACCTTTCCGGGCGCCTTGCTGGCGCGTCCTGCGAGGAAATCTCCGACGAGTTGTGCCGGTGCGTTCCAGTTGGAACCGCCTAGGCGATAGGCGGCCGCCTCGCAGGCGCGCTGGAGCTCGATGCCGGCGAGCGGGTCATCGTTGGGAAGGTCCTCAGGCGTGACGTTAACGAGCAGGGCGGCGTTTGCGTTGCGTCCGTCGCGGGCATTGAGGCTGGCGCCGTTGACGCACAGGTGGCCCTGCTCGGAAGAGGCGGCGACAACCTGCCCGCCGGGGCACATGCAAAACGAGAACACGCTGCGGCCGTTGGGAAGATGGGCGACGAGCTTGTAGGGGGCTGCTCCGAGGGCAGGATGTCCCGCCAAGGCTCCATATTGGGCTCGGTCGATGTCGCGCTGCGGATGCTCGATGCGAACGCCCATGGCAAAGGTCTTTTGTGCGAGGGCCACGTTGTGGTCCTTAAGGAGCTCAAAAATATCGCGAGCAGAATGCCCGCAGGCGAGGATGAGGTGCTTTGTCTCGATTGGCTCGTAAGCGGCGTCTTGGGACGATTGGACATCAATACCGGTGATGGCGCCAGACGCGTCGATGTGAATGTCGACGAGCTTTGTTCGATAACGGACGATACCTCCGAGCTGCTCGATGCGCTGGGATATAGCGGTGACAACCGTGGGAAGGATGTCGGAGCCAATGTGCGGCTTGGCATCCCACAGAATATCGCGGGGCGCACCCGCCTCGACGAAGGTTTCGAGGATAAGGCGATGGGCGGGATTTTTTGTTCCCGTATTGAGCTTGCCGTCCGAGAAGGTCCCCGCGCCGCCCAGACCAAACTGGATATTACTCTCGGGGTCGAGGATGCGCTCCTTTAGAAAGAGGTCGATCGCATGCGAGCGGCGAAATGCCGGGTCGCCGCGCTCGATGAGCAAGGGCTTAAGACCTGCTTCGGCGAGCGTTAGCGCGGCGAAAAGGCCAGCGCATCCGGCGCCGACAACGACAGGGCGTTCTTGAGGTGCGTCGGAGACGGGGGTGGGGAATGAAGACCCATCGTCTTTTATCGCGCGTACGCGCGAGCGGTCACGCTCGGAAACGCTGTCGACCGCTTCTCGCTCGAGGTGGGGACTGGTCAGCTCAACACGAAAGCTCAGGATAAAATGGACGTCTCGTTTTTTGCGAGCGTCGATTGACTTGCGGTGGAGCTCGATGGACTTGATCTCGGAGTCTTTGCAACGTAGGACGCGCTTGGCGACTCGCTTGCCAACAATGAGGCAGGCATTTTCATCGCCGGCTTCATCGAGCGACGCGTTGACTTGGGTGATTTCAATCATCGAGGTCTCCTTAGAGGCAAGAAAGAGGCCGTCCGGTATCCCAGACGGCCCGAATGCGTTTTTGATTATAGACTGCGCGGCTACAGGCTGCTTGCAGCGCGAATGCCCGAGAGCCATGCCCACGCAAGGTTAAAGCCTCCGCAATCGGCGTCGATGTCGAGCGCTTCGCCGCAGACGTAAAGCGGGGTGTCGACAACGCTGCGCGCGCGTAGACTGGGTGTTGAGATGCTCTCGACAGATACGCCACCACGCGTGACCTGCGCCGAGCGCTCCTCGGCGGTTCCTTCGACGAGCAACTTAAAATGCTTGAGGATCGAGACCAGGTGGATGACATCGTTGGAGCCTGGATGGCACTGCTCGAACGCTGTGCAGACGACGCGGGAGAGTTGCGGGGCGAGCATGCCGTCGAGCCAACGGGGATCGCGGGGCGAAAAGCCGCCGAGCAGCTTAACGCGCCGGTTAAGCATATCGAGCAACTCGTCTTTAGAGAGGTCGGGGAAAACGTCGAGCAGGATCGTATCGCCGCGCTGGATACGACGGGAGAGGTTGAAGACAGCGACGCCCGAGATCCCGAAGGTTCGAAACAGGACTTCACCGTCTTCGTGCCAGAGCTCATTATGATTGCGGGCGAGCGTCAAGCGGGCGCGGACGCGCAGGCCGTCCAACGTCTTGAGTGCCGCCCGATCGCCGACGACCGTTGCCGATACGGGGCAGAGGATGGGGCGCAGCGAAGTGAGGGGGAGGCGAAACGTATCGGCGATACCGGTGGGGTTGCCACCCGTGGCGATAATTACGGCATGTGCCTGCAGGGCCTCGTTCTTGCGAGGGACATCGGCGAGCGCTTTCCGAAGCGAGCGGAGCTCCGATTTTCGGTCGTCGTGCTTTTTTGCCTTGAGCGCCCGCGCTGGACGGTCTATCTGGAGTGCCCAGCCTTCGGAAGCTTTGTGCGCCGAGGCAACGTTGGCTCCGCAGATTAAGGTGATACCCAGGCGGTCGCAAACATTGAGAAGTGCGTCGCGCACCGATTCGGCGCGAAGGGAGCGCGGGTACAGCCGGCCTTCCTCGGAGGTTGTCATGATGCCCAGCGAGGAGAAGAAACCCATAAGCTCTTGTTCGGGCTGGGGGCCCATGACGGATTCGACGAATGCGGGGTGGTTATACCGCTGTGGATCAATCGATTCGTTGGAGAGGTTGCAGCGGCCGTTGCCGGTCGCAAGGAGCTTAAGGCCGCAGGCGACATCGCGCTCAACGATGCAGGCGCTTTTGCCAGCGCGTGCGGCCGTAATGGCGGCGGCGAGGCCCGAAGCCCCGCCGCCGATTACCAGGACGTCATAGAAGGCGCTCGTGTTCACTTAGGCCTCGTCGGTCTCGTGCGGGGTAATGGCCTCGACGGCAGAGACTGCCTTGGGCAACATGCCATCGGGCAGTGCGGTCTCGACCTCGCCCTTATCGCAGGCCTCGGCGAGTGCCGGATTAATGGGAAGCTGGCCCAAGATGTCGAGGTTATAGCGCTCTGCGACCTCGGGGAGCTTGCTCTTGCCAAAGACCTCGATCTTCTTGCCGCAGTCGGGACACTCAATATAGCTCATGTTCTCGACAATGCCCAGAATGGGGACGTTCATCTTCTCGGCCATGTTGACCGCCTTGGCGACGATCATCGAGACCAGATCCTGCGGGCTCGTGACGATGACGATGCCGTCGACGGGCAGCGACTGGAAGACGGTGAGCGCGACGTCGCCTGTTCCCGGGGGCATGTCGACCAGCAGGTAGTCGATGGGGCCCCACGAGGTCTCGCTCCAGAACTGCCTAATGGCGCCTGCGATGACCGGACCGCGCCAAAGGACGGGATCGGTCTCGTTTTGGAGCAGCAGGTTGGAGCTCATGACCTTGACGCCGTGCTCGGAGATTTCGGGCAGCATAAGGTTGCCAAGGGCATGGACGTGGCGTCCGCTCATACCGAACATCTTGGGGATAGAGGGACCGGTGATGTCGGCATCGAGGACGCCGACCTTGTGACCGTGGCGGGCAAGCTCGGTGGCGATGGCACCGGTGACAAACGACTTGCCGACACCGCCCTTGCCGGAAAGCACGGCGATGACGCGCTTGACCTCGGACAGCGTATTCTCCTCAAATTGCGACGGCGACGTTTGTCCGCCGGCGGCCTGTGCGTGCTCGCAACCCATGTATGACTCCTTTGTATATGTTGGGGCCGGGGCCCCGCGATGTGACACGAGCGTCATTGTACCCTCGTTTGCGAGCGGGAGTCATTTGCGATGCATTTGGGCCGAGCGTGCTTGCAATACGATGGGCCCAAGCGAATGGGCGGGCTTACTGAACTTTGCTGGCGAACTCGAGGTATTGCATGCACTGCAGCTTGTCGATCGTCGAGGTGTATGGGCTGTCTTCAGATTCCAAGTCGTAGCGCAGCCCGTCGGCACCGAGATAGCCGGCGACATTGATGGTGGGCACATCTGACCTTGTTGCAAGCAGGGCCTTTTGATAGTCGGTGAGCGGGGCGCCGATCTTATTAAGGGTAATGGCTGCAATCTCGTTTGCCCCGACGGTGTCGTAGACGTTGAGCTCGGTATTGCCGGCGATTTCATAGTTAGCCCAGACGAAATAGGTCGACTGATAGACACGGAAAGCGTGGCTTGCCGTATCTTCCTGAGGGTACAGCTCGTCGTTGAGAGTCGTTGCGGCGCTCGGCTGATGGTCGCCAAAAAAGACAAGAACAACCGGTCTGCCGATATTGCGGAGCTCGTTGATAAAGTACTCGAGGTCCCGGTCGGATGCGTTGATGCAGGTGAGATAGGTGTTGAGCGCGCTATTGGCGCCCTCGCTGGCTCCCTCGACCCAATAGTTTGTCAGCTCTTCGGCGGGAACGGTGCCATAGTCGTAGCCGCCGTGATTTTGCATCGTGACGTCAAAGATGAACTGCGGCGCTTCGTCGGTTCTAAGCAGGTCGAGTATCTTGTCGTAGGTGGCGTAGTCGCATACGCCGGCATGGTAACAGGGCGCACCTTCGAAATCGCCGATTGAAAGAAAGTCTCCAAAGCCCAGCTGCTGATAGATTTTATCTCGATGGTAGTTGACGGGGTTTTGCGGGTGCATGGCGGTAGCGGTATACCCAAGCTCTTTAAGGTCCTTTGCCAGGCTGTTGACGCCATTCATCTGATACAGCTGATAGGGGATCTTGCCTAATCCGACAAAGGCCGTTGTCGCTCCGGTCAAAAATTCGAATTCGGAGTTTGCCGTTCCGCCACCGGTGACCGAAGCGAGCATGGTGCCGCGAACAAGTGTGTCGGGAAGCGAGTTGTAGAATGCGGGGCCGGTGTACCCGGCCGCCTGGAGCTGCTCAAAGCACGAAAGGTCGCTAAAACTCTCGTTCATGACGGCAACAATCGTCGGCTTGATTTCATTGAACTGGGCAACGGCCACCGCGCGCTGCTCGCTCGAGCCATACGTGCTGTCGTAGGTGGCGGCGAGCTCCTGCTCGATGCTCTGCGCCTCATCGGGCGTATAGTCTTCGGGCTTCTCAATGGGCAACTCGTTGACCATTTCGGTGAACGAAGTGATAAAACCCTGAGACGCATACGTGGTGATGGGCTGCCAACGGTCAAATCCAAAATTCAGCGCCTGCTCCAAGTCGATGCTGGAAAAGCCCGAGAGCCCCACAACGGTCGCTAGCAGAAAAGCGCAGAGGTTAGCGGCGATTGCGGGGAAGACATGGGTGGGCGTACGGAGCTTTCTCGGTCGGATAAGCGAAAGAAGCCCCAGGGAAATCTCCAGCAGGGCTAGAGAGGTTACGATTCCGGCGGTAAAGGTAAACTCGTATCCCTCGCTCACTTCCATTGCGGTGCCAAGGGCCAAGATATCGCTTGGCAGGATGGCCTCGCCTTTAAACGTTATGACGAAGTGCTCGGCAATGCCAAGGATGCAACAGGCGACGGGCACGAGGGCCATGACGCCTCCATGACGCTGTCCCAGCAAATAAAGGGAGAGCAGAACCGTCGCGAGCAGCCCGACGGAAAACCCGAATGAGTTGGCGGGAATGCGATAGAACGTTTCGTTACAGGCAATTTCGAGTGAAACGAACGAGAGCGTTGAAACAGCGGCGATGACAAGGATGTCACGGCAAATACAGGCAACCGTTCCCGTCGCAAGATCGGTTTGGTCGATAAGTCCCGAAACCAAGGGCTCGACAAGAAGTATGACGGCGGTAGCACCGAGCGCCGAATAAGAAAGGACCCATAGGGAATTGTCCTCATTTACGAGCAATTGATTCGTAATCCATGCAGTTACCATGCCGAGCGGGATGAGGAGCGTCGCGCACCAAAAGACGCGGGCAATGGGCGGCTTTTCATTGTGTTTGATTGAAAAATATACGCGCACCACGACGATGGCCACGATAAGGACGGCGATGAATATGGGCAGATTGGCCATGTCGCTCGAAGTGATTTCAAGGGGGATATCTTCGGTCATGGACGTTCCTCTGTTACGGCAAATTAAGTTCAGTATTAGATTACTGTAACCTTTCCACGGCATTTCGAGAAACAAAGCGCCCGATACGCAAAGCTAAAGGTCTGCGAATCTTGTATTACGAACATCTGTGCGCGTCGAGTGCGCTAAACTCATCGGCAGTATGATTCGATGCAATAGGAGGCAAGGAGCTTCCATGTCTGATTCTTCTATCGTTATTCGCGGCGCTCGTGAGCACAACCTCCGTGATATCGATGTTTCCATTCCGCGTGACCAACTCGTGGTCATTACCGGTCTTTCTGGCTCGGGCAAGAGCTCGCTGGCATTTGACACTATCTATGCCGAGGGCCAGCGCAGATACGTCGAGAGCCTTTCGAGCTATGCGCGCCAGTTCTTGGGCCAGATGGACAAACCCGACTTGGATTCAATCGACGGCCTTTCGCCGGCGGTGTCGATCGACCAAAAGACGACGTCTAAAAACCCTCGCTCGACGGTTGGCACCGTAACCGAGATTTATGACTATCTGCGCCTGCTGTTCGCCCGTGTGGGCACTCCGCACTGTCCCGAATGCGGCCGCGTCATTGAGCGCCAGACGACCGACCAGGTTGCCGACAAGGTCTTGGCGGCGGGGGAGGGTCGCCGCGCGTTTGTGCTGGCACCGGTGGTGCGCGGGCGAAAAGGCGAGTACACCAAACTGTTTGAGGACCTTCGCGCCGAGGGCTTTAGCCGCGTGCGTGTCGACGGCGAAGTGCGCTCGCTCGATGATCCGATCGATCTGGACAAGAAGTTCAAGCACGATATCGAGGTCGTGGTCGATCGCATCGTGATCCGTGAGAACTCTCTTGGCCGTATCGCCGAGTCTGTTGAGCAGGCGACCGCGCTGGCTCACGGCAATGTAAACGTGTACATGCTGCCCGATCGTGATGCTCCCGAGGGGACCGAGGGCGAGCTGCTGGAGTATTCGTTGGCCTTGGCGTGCCCGGAGCATGGACACTCCATTGACGATCTTCAGCCGCGTGATTTTTCGTTTAACGCTCCCTATGGCGCATGTCCTGAGTGCGACGGCCTGGGCTTTAAGAAAACCGTTGATGCCGAGGCGCTGATCGAGGACCCCTCGAAGTCCATTGCCGACGGAGTCTTTGGTAGCCTGTTTGGCAATTCGAACTACTATCCGCAGATTTTTGCTGCGGTCTGCAAACACTTTAAGGTGAGCGCCGATACGCCGTGGGAGGACTTGCCCCCTCGCGTGCGTCGTGCATTCTTGGATGGCCTGGGCGATACGAAGATCTCGGTCGACTACCAAAAGCTCGACGGACGTCGCAGCCAGTGGGATACCAAGTTTTCGGGCGTTCGCAACATCCTGTACGAACGCTATACCGAGACGACGAACGAGAACACCAAGACGCGCCTGGAGAAGTACATTCGCGAGGAACCGTGCTCGAGCTGCCACGGCGCTCGTTTGCGCCCTGAGATGCTCGCCGTCACCGTGGGCGGCAAGTCCATTTACGAAGTTTGTTGCCTGTCGTGCCGTGAATCGCTCGAGTTTTTTGAGGGCCTGGAACTCACCGAGCGCCAACAGTTTATCGGCGGCCGTATCGTCAAGGAAATTCTGGAGCGCCTGCGTTTTCTGGTCGATGTTGGACTCGACTATCTGACGCTCGATCGTGCCTCGGCGACGCTTTCCGGTGGCGAGGCACAGCGTATTCGCCTGGCAACGCAGATCGGCGCGGGTCTCATGGGCGTGCTCTATATTCTGGACGAGCCCTCGATCGGTCTTCATCAGCGTGACAACGAGCGCCTGATCAAGACGCTCGAGCGCCTGCGCGATATCGGCAATACCGTAATCGTTGTCGAACACGACGAGGATACAATCCGTGCCGCCGACTACGTGATCGACATGGGGCCCGGCGCCGGTGTCAACGGCGGACACGTAGTCGCGGCGGGAACGCCTGCTGATATCATGGCGTGTCCTGAGTCGATGACGGGCGCTTATCTGACCGGCAAACGAATGATCCGGGTGCCTGATGAACGGCGCAAGCCCGGTCGCGGCTGCCTTAAAATTACGGGCGCTCGAGCCAACAACCTCAAAAACGTTACCGCCAAGATCGAGTTTGGTACGCTTACGGTTGTTACCGGCGTGTCGGGATCGGGCAAGAGCTCCCTGGTTACCGACACCATTGCGCCTGCCCTTACGAATGCTATTCACCGTTCGACGCGCCCTGTGGGTCCGTATAAAAAAATCGAGGGCATCGAGTGTATCGATAAGGTTATTGATATCGACCAGTCGCCGATTGGCCGCACGCCGCGTTCCAACCCTGCTACCTATATCGGCCTGTGGGATGATCTTCGCGCGCTGTTTGCGAGTACGCCGGAGTCGAAGGCGCGCGGCTACTCGCCGGGTCGTTTCTCCTTTAATGTGAGTGGCGGGCGCTGCGAGGCGTGCAAGGGCGACGGGCAGATCAAGATCGAGATGCACTTCCTTCCCGATATCTACGTTCCCTGCGAAGTTTGCGGCGGTAAACGCTACAACCGCGAGACACTCGAGGTCACCTACCGTGGCAAGACCATCTCGGACGTGCTCGACATGAGCGTCACCGAGGCGCTGGCCTTCTTTGGGAATATCCCGCAGATTAAGCGCAAGCTCCAGACGCTGTACGATGTAGGCTTAGGCTACGTGAGCCTGGGCCAGCCCGCCACGACGCTCTCGGGCGGCGAGGCGCAGCGTGTGAAGCTCGCCAAGGAGCTTCATCGACGCCAGACGGGCAAGACGTTCTATATTTTGGACGAGCCGACGACCGGTCTTCATTTTGAGGACGTCCGCCAGCTGCTCGATGTGCTGCAGCGCTTGGTCGATGCGGGCAACACGGTGCTGGTGATTGAGCACAACCTTGATGTCATCAAGGTTGCCGACCGCCTGATCGATATGGGTCCCGAGGGCGGTAACGGCGGCGGAACCGTCGTGGTTTCGGGCACACCGGAGCAGGTTGCGGACTGTCCGCAGAGTTATACGGGCAAGTTTTTGGCGCCGTTGCTCAGGCGTGACCGGGAGCGTCAGGCTCAACTTGATGCTTAATAAATAGGCGATTCAGTTTATGGGCGCCATCGACTCCTTGTGATTCGATGGCGCTTGCTGTGCCGATGTGACGTATGCAGTCGAATTGGACATATACTTAATCCTTGCGTCCGAATGCGAGGGAAAGGATATGTCATGGCAAAGGCTGTAAAGACGCCAAAAACCAATGCGATGCGCGAGCTGGAAAGTGCCGGCATTTCCTATGTTCTACATACGTACGAAGACGATGGTGATGAGTCGGTGGGCCTGGGGGTCGCGATTTCGGAGCAGCTTGGCGAGGAGCCCGGTCAAGGATTTAAGACTTTGGTCTGCGTGACACCGTCCAACGACTATGTCGTGTGCTGTATCCCTGTTGCCGACGAGCTCGATCTAAAGTCCGCCGCGCGTGCCGCGGGGGAGAAGTCCTTGGCCATGATGCATGTGAAGGATTTGCTTGCGGCGACTGGCTACGTTCGCGGCGGCTGCAGCCCGGTCGGTATGAAAAAACGCTACCGGACGCTCATTGATGAGACGTGTGTCCTTTGGGATACCATTTTTATTTCGGGAGGCAAGCGTGGTTATCAGCTCGAGCTTGCACCCGATGATTTAATTGCATTTTGCGGGGCGACGGTTGCCGCGATTACGAGAGAGGACTGAGCGATGCCGCAGGAAGAATTGAAGCGCGGAGCTCATTTTGCAAAAGAATCTGCGCCTCAGACACCCTCATCCGAAGTTTCTTCGTCGCGAGATGACACTGACGACATGGGCTCGTCGGACTACTCCACGGTTGGTCGTTCCGCTGGGCTTATGACCATCCTGACTATCGTGTCTCGCGTCACCGGTTTTATCCGCACGTGGGCAATGGCGGCAGCTATCGGCATGTCGCTGCTCTCGTCCTCCTATCAGGTCGCCAACAACCTGCCCAATATGCTCTACGAACTCGTGATGGGTGGCATGCTCGTGACGGCGTTTTTGCCCGTGTACATGGGTGTGAGGCGTGAGCAGGGTCGCGAGGCCTCGAACGAGTACGTGGGCAACCTGCTCGGCATTCTGCTTTTGGTGCTGGGTGGCATTTCGTTGCTGGGGACCGTGTTCGCCCCGGGCTTTATCTGGACGCAATCGTTCCTTTCGGGTGACGGCGGCAGCATGGATACCGCTGCGTTCATGTTCCGTTTCTTTGCCATCCAGATTCTGTTTTATGGTTTGGGCTCGGTGTTCTCGGGCGTTCTCAACGCACACCGCGACTACTTCTGGTCGACGTTTGCCCCGGTCCTCAACAATGTGATCGTCATTGCGAGCTTTATGGGTTTTGCGCCCGTGTCCGCACAGTTTGGCGAACGTGCCGGCATCATCTTGATTGCGGCCGGTACGACCCTCGGTGTCTTTGTTCAGATGGCATGTCAGATTCCCGCGCTTGGCAAGCACGGCGTGCATCCCCATATCCATATCGACTTTAAGGACCCCGCACTGCGCCAGACGATTGCGCTTGGTATCCCGACGCTGCTCGCCACGGTGTGCATGTTTGTCTCGACTTCTATCACCAACGCTGCCGCGCTGGTGGTCCAGCCCGAGACTGGTCCTTCCGTCATCGCCTATGCGCGCCTGTGGTACACGCTGCCCTACGCGCTGATTGCCGCCTCGCTTTCGACGGCGCTCTATACCGAGCTCTCTCACGACGCGCAGGAGAAGGATTACGACAGCGTTCGCACGGGCATTTCGCGTGGCGTCGCCCAGATGCTGTTCTTCCTGATTCCGTTCGCGCTGTACCTGATTGTCTTCGCGCGTCCGCTCAACATGATTTACTGTGCCGGCAAGTTTGATGAGTCCGGCGTGGCGCTGGTGTCCGAGTTCCTTGTCTACCTGGCGTTCTCGCTGCCGCTCTACGGCGTGGTCGTGTTGATGCAGAAGAGCTTCTCTGCCTTGCTCGACATGAAGCCCTATAGCCGCTATTGCCTGTATTCCGCCATCGGCCAGGCCGGCTCGGTTCTGCTGTTTGGCGTTGTGCTGGGCTTCGGTATGCCGGCAATCGCGCTTTCGTATGTCGTCGACTACGTGATCTTGGTCGGCTGTTCGCTGTGGTGGCTGCGTCGTCGCCTGCGTGGCCTTCAGGTCAAATCTATCCTGCATGGCGGTTTCTTTGGCCTTTTGCTCGGCGGCCTAGGGGCTGCCGCAGGCGCCGGCGTCATGTGGGCGCTTGAACACTTTGTCGGGGTACTTGGCGGCTCGATTCTGATTACTCTTGGCTATGTTTGCGTTGCGGGTGTCGTCTCGCTTGCTGTTACCTTTGGCCTTGCCGTCGTTCTTAAGATGCCCGAGGTCTCGGCGCTGCTTCGTCGCAAGTAGGTGCGTGTGGCCGGTCACGACAACATTCCAACACTCGCCGAGCAGGTTTCGCGCGTTCCCACGCAGCCCGGATGTTACCTTTGGAAAGATGCCAAGGGCGATGTCATCTACGTTGGCAAGGCGAAAAACCTGCGTTCCCGTATGCGCCAGTACGTGACGCTGCAGGATGAGCGCCAAAAGATCCCGCTGATGATGCAGCTGGTGGCGAGCTTTGACTATATCGTGGTGGAGACCGAGCACGAGGCGTTGGTGCTCGAGCGCAACCTGATCGGCCAGTACCATCCGTACTTTAACGTCGACCTCAAGGATGACAAGAGCTACCCCTTTATCGCCATTACAAAGGGCGACCTGTATCCCGCTATCAAATACACGCGCGAGCGTCATAAGCCGGGAACGCGTTATTTTGGTCCCTATACCGATAGCCGCGCGGCGCGTGAGACCATTGACACGCTGCGCAAGGTGATCCCGATCTGCTCGGCTTCTTGTGCGGAGTGGCGTCGTTGTCGTCGTATCGTCGAGTCCCACAAGGGCGAGGAAGACATCGTCAATATGATTTGCGCGCAAAACGGGCGTCCCTGCTTCGACTACCATGTCGGGCGCGGCCCAGGTGCGTGTGTCGGCGCGATTTCTCCTACGGACTATGCCAAGAACGTCAAGCGTGTCGAGCGCTTTTTGTCGGGCCATCGCAAGGATGTCGTCGATGAGCTGACCTCCGAGATGACGGATGCCGCCGAGGCGCTCGACTTTGAGCGCGCGGCACGCGTCAAACGTCGTTTGGAGGTCATCAGGGGTCTGGACGACCGTCAGCAAGTCGTTTTTCCCTCCAGTGTCGATATCGATGTCATCGGTTTCTATCGCGAGGAGACCATCTCCGCCGCTTGCGTCTTTGTCGTGCGTGAGGGTCGAACGGTTCGAACCTGCGAGTTTATTCTCGATAAGGGTTTGGATGTCGACGAAGAGGAACTTCAATCGGGCTTTCTTAAGCGCTATTACGACGAGACGGCTGATATTCCAGCTGAGATAAACCTCTCTGTCGAGCTTGAGGATGCGGAGGCGCTGGGGGAGTGGCTTGCAGGCAAGCGCGAGCGTTCCTGCCATCTCCATAGGCCGCAGCGTGGCGAAAAGCACCGTTTGCTCGATATGGCATCCAAAAATGCGCGCCATGCCCTCATGCGCTACATGATGCGAACGGGGTACGCTGACGACCGCACCAATCAAGCGCTCCTGGAGCTCGAAAGCGCGCTGGCGCTGCCGACGCCGCCGATGCGTATCGAGTGCTTCGATATCTCGACGCTGCATGGAACCTTTACGGTCGCCTCGATGGTGGTGTTTACCAACGGACGCGCCGACAAGAGCCAGTACCGTCGTTTTAAAATTCAGGCCGAATTGGACGAGGCAAACGACTTCGTGTCGATGTCCGAGGTTTTGGGACGACGCTATGCTCCCAAGCGCATGGTCGACGAGCGCTTTGGCTCGCGCCCCGATTTGCTCGTTGTCGATGGCGGTAAGCCGCAATTGACCGCTGCGATCAAGCAACTTGAGGCTCTTGGGCTCGATATACCGGTTTGTGGCTTGGCGAAGGCCGATGAGGAAGTTTTCGTGCCTTGGGACGAGACTCCCGTCGTGCTGCCGACCGGGTCTGCTTCGCTCTATCTAATTAAACAGGTTCGCGATGAATCGCACCGTTTTGCCATCACGTTCCATCGCGAGTTGCGCGATAAAGCCATGACGGTTTCGGTACTCGATGACGTTCCAGGCGTGGGACCCACCAGAAAACGTGCCCTTATGCGCCATTTTGGCTCGATGAAGCGTTTGCGCGCGGCGAGCGAGCAAGAGATCGCGGAAGTTCGCGGCATACCTGCCGATGTTGCCAAGGCGGTCCACGAGGCGCTCGTTGCATGGAATGCCGAGCGCGCCGAGGCGGCGGCTGGCCATTCCGATAGCTAAACACGAGCCAAACAACTGATATACATGATTGCGCGATTTTCAACCATTTATTTCGCCATGATTGCCTGCTGGTTTCGGGTTTTATTAACGCTAAAACGTTTGACTAACCCAAGCGAAAACCCTGCTATCCTGCGGGTTGACGAAGACTGATATCTCACCTCGCCGATACATACTGTCTGGCGAATCGTTTGTCAACGAATTCGGTGAACGGTAGTAAATACCGTTCAAGCGTATATATGTATCGGTCGCCGAGCGCGGCACCTCAGTTGGGTTCGTCGGTAGGTAAGGTATATATCGTCCGCAAGTTGCGCGGGGGCAAGTCTAGGTGCTCCCGAGTAAGATTCTCTATTGATAGGAGAAGACATGGCCATCATCAACAAGGGTATGTCCAGGCGTTCGTTCCTCGGCCTCACCGGCAGCGTCGCTGCTGTCGCAGGGCTTGGTCTCACCGGCTGCGGTGGCAGCTCTAGCGACGAGGGTTCCGCTTCCGGTTCCACCGATTCCGCCAACCGTGGCGGCGGCGTGATCACCGCTGGTTCCGCTTACGCTCCGTCCAGCTTCGATCCCGCCAGCACCGGCTCCGCTGTGGGCCTGGGTGCTAACTGGCACGTCGTCGAGGGCCTCTACGGCATCGATTACCACGACTACAGCACCTTCAACGAGCTCGCCACCGACGATCCCAAGTCTGTGGACGACACCACTTTCGAGGTCACCATCCGCAAGGGCGCCAAGTTCTCCGATGGCACCGAGGTCACCGCTGACGATGTCGTTGCCTCCTACACCTGTCTCTTATACACATCTGACGCTGC
>URNK01000011.1 GCA_900549195.1 uncultured Collinsella sp. | reverse complement strand
CCTTCTGGTCATGCCGCCGAAGCTGAAAGGCAGCTTGCCGCTCTGGCGGGCTTGCAGCGTCGGCCGGTCCGCCGTTCGTCAGAACGGCGGAACCAACCCTACATCACCATAACGTAGCGCGATCCCACGTAGTACTGCTTACCCATCAGAACCGGCTCGCCATTGGGACCGGTAAAGCTGGCACGCAAATTGAGCAGTGGATCGTGCGGGGCAATGCCCAACTCGGCCGCCTGCTCGGTATTGGCACGAACGGCCTCGACCGTGCGGTAGCCAACCGAGACAATCGGCGTTCCGCCAACACGCTCGACCTCGGCAAAAATCGACTTGTCCTCAAGATCGGCCGTCAACAGCTCACGGTAGGCGTCAAACGGCACAAAGATGTTCTCCTCAAAGATGGGCTCGCCGTCGGCTGTGCGCACGCGCTTAATATGCAGCAGCAGCGCGTCCTTTTGCAGGCCAAAGAACTCCATCTCGTTTTGACGTGCCGGCACAATCTGGCGATCGACCACATGCGCGCCCGCCTTCATGCCATTATCGGCACACAGCGCGGTAAACGTCTGCAGCGTCGAAGCGTGGAACTGGCGGTTGATGTGCGGCGTGGAGACAAAGGTGCCACGGCCCTGCTGCTTAACCAGGTAGCCATCGGAGCACAGCTCCTCGACGGCGCGGCGCACCGTAATGCGGCTCACGTCGTACTGCTCGGCTAGCTCAAGCTCGGACGGAATACGCTCCTTGGGTGCATAAACACCTTTCTCGATCGCATCCTTGATTTCGTCGTAAATCTGCTGGTAAAGCGGTGCATTTTTGGGCGCAGGCATATCTAATCACTCTTATCGGAATATCGAAATAACTAATACGTATATAACGTCTAGTTTCATGTTACCTCATATTGATAAAACGATACACCCTCCCTACCAAAAAGCGACAGCTTCTTTTTGGTAGGTTTTATCTGGGCAAACGAGAGCCTCCCGAAAGCAGCGAGGCTTTCGGGAGGCTCAAGCGGACAGGATTGCGCCAGGCCAGCAAAATGCCAAAACCCTATTTGCCGTCGTCCTGCTGCAGGCTGTCCTGCTCGCTGAGGCGCGCCTGCCTGCTGGCCATGCGTGCGGGCTTGTCGGGATCGGGAACGGCCGTGGGCATGGGCTCGTCGACATGACCGCCCCACCAGCCGCCCACAAAGTTGAGCGTGTGGAACACGTTGATCACGGCCCCGGGATCAATGTCGCACACCAGCTTGATAATGTCCTGGCTCTCGTAGGTCGATACAACGGCGTGCAGCAGGTACATCTTCTCGCGGCTGTATCCGCCAATGACCTCGGCGCAGCTAATGCCATGCTGAAAATGGTCAACATAGGCGGTCATGACCTCGTCCGCCTTGCGCGTCGTGATCTGCAGCGTCACGCGGTCGTAGCGACGATAGAAGCTGTCGATGGTCTTGGTCGAAATAAACTGGAACACGATGGAGTACGCTGCGTTGTCCCAGCCAAACATAAAACCAAAGATCGCCAGGATAAAGCAGTTAAAGCCAAAGATGACGCCCCAGATGGTCTTGCCCGTGTGGTTGGAGACCCATAACGCGATAAAGTCGGTGCCGCCGGTGGATGCGCCGGACTTAAGCGCGATGGCAGCGCCCAGGCCCGAGACCACGCCGCCGAAAATGATGAGCATGATCTTGTCGCCCAAAAACGGCGCGAAGTGAAAGACGTTGAGGAACAGCGACGAGAGCACGACCTGCATCATCGAGAAGATGACGAAGCGCTTGCTAATGCCGCTCCAGCATAGGAGCGCCACGGGGATGTTGAGCGCGAGCATACCGAGCGAGATGTCAATGTGAACGCCGCCGAGCGAGGTAACGCGATCGAGCAGGACCGCGACGCCGGTAAGACCGCTCGGAAGCAGGTCGGCGGGCTGAATGAACGCCTGGATCAGGAATGTCTGGAGAACGGCGGAAATTGTGACCGCCACGGCGGTAATAGCGCGACGGACGATGGTGAGGCGGCCGAGCACGAGTACGCGGTCCGTGAGCTGATCGATGGCGTTCGCCACGTAGGCTCCTTTCGAAGGCAGATGTAGTTGTGGGGCATGTCGGCGATTGTAGCACGGAGCGTGCGGGGGGCGCTTCAATTCACCCTCCCTCGACAACCAAAGCGGGACCAGCAACCCCACGACCAAAGGCCCAAATAACAAGTGAGTAGACTTTACGCGACCTGCAGAGCACACCCAAAACCGCCACCCCTGTGACCTGCGGTTTTACAAAGGAAGATATGCATTGTGCTTGGCCTGCGCCAAAAAGTCTACTCACTTAGCCCGAATCGAAGCCAAACGGATCAAAATCGAAACCAAATTGAGCCAATCCACCGCAAAAAACGTTTGAACCCGTGCTTCTCGCGGCGGATTGACACTACAAAGCGGCCAAAATGTCGGACAGGTTGTCGATGACAACGTCGGCGGCGGACTGGTCCAGGTTAACGCCCTCGTGCGGACGCAGCGCCAGGACGCGGGCGCCGGAGCGCTTGCCGGCCTCGATGCCCAAAGGCGAATCCTCGATAACCAGGCACTCGGTCGGCTCCACCTCCAGCGCCTCCATGGCACGCAGGTAGATCTCGGGGTCGGGCTTAAACGCACTGCACTCGTGACCACTGATGGTGTAATCCAGCACGTCGGCGATGCCGGCGATATCCACCAGTTCGTCGATCAGCTCGCGATAGGACGAGCTCGCGATGGCACACTTCACGCCGCGCTCGTGCAGCTCACGCATCACCGGCTCCGTCTGCTCGTTGAGCAGCTCGGCATACGGAACGGGGTGGTCCGGGCTGTAGACCTGCTTATACTCCTCGCGCAGGCGCTCGCGCAGCTCAACATCGTCGGGCACCAGCGCCTCCCAAATGGCCGGCTCGTTAGACCCCGAAAGATCGGGGATCTCGTCAAAGTGAAAGCCCTTCTCCTCCATAAACGCCACGCGGCGACGGTTGTAGAACCACTCGGTATCGACCAGCACGCCGTCCATGTCAAACAGCACTGCTTTGATCATACGCATCTCCTCCCACCTGCCAAAAAGGGTCAGGTTTATTTTGGTGGGTTTTATCTGGGGTTTTACGGCGCGACAGACGCACCCTCCCCAGAGCAAAAAAGGGGACGGGGCGCAAACCCCATCCCCTTTCAATCAACCCGTAAGGTTTACTTACTTGTGATTAGTAGGAAAGCTTCCACATGTAGCGACGCATGGTCAGCGGGTGCTGGCGGGCCTCGGCGATCTGGTTGCCGTATTCACGCATAACGGCGAGGTGCAGCAGCGGGTTGAAGTAGGTAACAACGCTCGCGGGCACGGCGTCAGCCAGGCCGTAGTCCTTGGAGTCGATCAGAGCGACCTTGGCGCCCATGCGCTTAAGGAAGGTGAGGGCGCGGGCGTCCATCGGACGGGTAGCGCCATCGGACATGAAGAAGACGTAGGGCTTACCCTCGGTGGAAACCTCGAACGGGCCGTGGAAGTACTCACCGGTGTTGTAGGCAGCGGCGTCGATCCACTGCATCTCGGTGAACAGGAAGGCGGCGTGAGAGTAAGCCATCTTCTCGGAGGCACCGGAAGCCATGAAGTAGATCATCTTGTCGTCCTTGAAGTCCTCGGCGAACTTCTTGGCGAGCTTCTTGCAGTGCTGAGCGGCGTTCTCGCAGAGCTCGAAGACGTTGGTGAGGCCGGTGATCATGTCCTCGTAGTGGTCATAGCCCTCGGTCTGCTGAAGGATCTCGACAGCAAGAGCGATGGCGTAGCCGGGCTTCTCGCACTTGGCAGCGAAGTTGGCGTGGAAGCCGTGAACGATGACGTAGTCAGCGTCGACGGTCAGAGCGGAGCCAGCCTTGTTGGTGAGGGAGACGACCGGGCAGTTGTGCTTCTTGGCGGTCTTGTTGGCCTCGACGGTCTCGGGCGTGGAGCCACCGAGGGAGCAGGTGATCACGAAGGTGTGCTCGTTGACCCAGGAAGGCGTGTCGTAGTTGAACTCGTTAGCAGTGAAAATCTGAACGTTCAGCTTGTCCGTGTTGTTGGCCAGGAAGTACTTGGCGGGGTAAAGGTCGGACATGGAAGCACCGCAGCCGACGAAAGCGACGCTGTGGATCTCGTGGTTGGACAGGACGTCAGCGACGATCTGCTTAGGGAGGTTAAGGTCGATCTCGTACATCTGACACATTCCTTTCGATTTTTGCGGCGCCACATTGCCGGGCGCTCGCAGGGTTACCGTGGTTTGGACCGAGTCGCCGGCCCGTTGAGGATGCGACAAGGGGACTGTCCCATTGTCGCATTTTGGGAATGGAAGCCTGCCTGGGGTATGGGATGCCAGGCAGGCCCCCGGGGGAAAGCGGTTAGACGCTTGGTCGCGACTAGGCCAGGATGCCGGCCGCGGAGAGGGCGATGCCGCCCACGATGGCGATCACGAGAAGCCAACCGGTGTTGATGTTCTTCTTGATGAGCCAGTACATAAGGCCGGTGAGGCCAAGGGAGATCATCTGGGGCATCATGCCGTCCAGGATGTCCTGGATAACGACGGTGCCCTCAGCGAACTGCAGCGGGGTGGTGGCGCCGATCAGCGTAGCGATCATGCCACCCACGGACATAAGACCCACGATGCCGCAGACATACATGAGCTTCTCCATGAGGTCGCCGCCCTGAAGCTTGCTCAGGTACTCGTGGCCGCCCTGATAGCCCATCTTGGCTGCGAACCAAGTGATCAGCACAGAGGGGACGATGGAGATGAGCATGGCCAGGATCGGGCCCATGATGGAGCCCTGCTGAGCCAGCTGAACGCCCAGGCCAAAGGCGATAACGCGGATGGTGCCCTGGAAGAAGGAGTCACCGATGCCGGAAAGCGGACCCATGAGGGAGGTCTTGACCGCGTTGATCGAATCGGGATCGAAGTTCTCGGGATCCTTGGCGTACTCCTCCTCCATGGAGGCGGAGAGGCCCAGGATGAAAGCGCTCGTCTGCGGGGTGCAGTTGTAGAACGCCATGTGACGGTGGTAAGCCTCTTTCTTAGCAGCGAGCTGCTTGGGGTCGGACTCATCCGGATAGAGGCGATCGAGCGTGGGAACCATGCCGTAGAGGAAGCCCATGTTCATCTGACGCTCGTAGTTCCAAGAGGCCTGGATGGCCCAGGAGCGCCAGAAGAACTGGCTGACCTTCTTGTTCAGGGACACGTCCTTGGTTGCGGTTGCCATAGTGTGTTCCTCCTTAGTCTTCGTCGTCTTCGAGCGGATCGTAGTCGGAATCGACACCGGCGGCTGCATGGGAACCGTTGAACTTGAAGCCCATGAAGACGACAGCCAGGCACACACCGATCAGAGCGACCGCGATGACGGACAGGTTGAGGTAAGCGGCGAGCAGGAAACCGATGAACAGGAACGGAGTCATACCCTTCTTGATCATCATGGTGAGCAGCAGGGCCAAGCCGTAGGCGGTCATGATCTTGGTCGAAACGTTAAGACCAGTGGACAGCCACTCGGGAACCATGTTGACGATGGCCTGAACCAGGTCGGTGCCAACAAAGACGGCGAGGAAGATCGGCAGGAAGTACATGACGGCGTACAGACCGGAGCCGGCGCAGATGTGCATACGGTAGGCGGTCTTGAACTTTCCGTTATCGATCGCGTTATCTGCCACATGGGTGAGGGCGGCGATGATGGAACGGAACACGATGCCGAGGAGCTGACCCAGGACGGCGACCGGGATGGCGATCGTCATGGCGGTCTCGGCGGAAGCATCGGTCAGGCACGCAAAGGCAGCGGCCACGATGCCGCCCAGGACCATATCGGGCGGAACGGCGGCGCCGACCTGCACCAGGCCCATGGACACGAGCTCGACGGCAGCACCGACGGCAAGGCCGGTGGGCACATCGCCCAGCAGCAGACCGACGAGCGTAGCGCCAACGAGGGGCTGCTCGAAGTTAAGACGACCGAGCAGGCGGGAGTCCCACATGCAGAACACGCCGACGAGGCCGACGAGCACCGCACTGATGAACGTATTCATACCCTTCTCCTTTCAGTCAGGCAAAAGCCTGGTTGATTACAGCTTGGCGTCGATGTCGACGCTCTGATACGTAGGGGTCTGCTGGACGTAGAGCTTAATGCCCATGTCGAGCAGCTGGTTGACGTCGGCCTTCTGGTTGGCGTCGAGGAAGACGGAGCTGTCCTTGCCTCCGACCTGATCGGCACCGTCGTGGTTGGCGGTGGCGCCCAGGTTGATGGCATCGAGCTTGTAGCCCTGGCAGAACTGCAGCATCTCGGCCGTGTTGCCAAAGACGAACATGACGCGCTCGCCGAGGGTGTTGAGCTTGTCCATCTTGGCGAGGGCACGCTCGACGGTGAAGACGTTCAGGCGCACGCCCTGGGGCTTGGCCAGCTTAAGAGCGCCCTTCTTGATGTCATCGTTGGCGGCAGCGTTGTCGACGACGATGATGCGCTCGGCCTGAACCTTGGTGGTCCAGGTAAAGACGACCTGGCCGTGCAGCAGACGGTAGTCAAGACGTGCGAGGACGATCTTGGCGGGACCGGAGCTGTGACGGGACGCCTTGGCCTTCTTGGCGGGAGCCGCGGCGGGCTGGGCCGGTGCGTTGGGGTTGGTCAGACCGTTGCGGGCCTCGTTGATGAGGGCCGCGAGCTCGGCGCCCTCGACGGGGACGGGGCTCATAGCGAGCGTGAGCGCCAGCGGGATGTTGAAACCGCTGACAACCGTGAACTTCGTGCCGTTCTTGGAAAGTTCGACCATGCTGTTGTTGACCGAGCTGCCGAGCATATCGGTCAGCACATAGACGGTGTCGTCCGCGTTGAACGTGGCGACCATGGCGTCCACCTTATTGGTGATGGGCTCCTTGTCGTCACGAGCAAGCGACACGACGTGGACGTTCGACACGTCGCCGAGAACCATCTCGAGCGTGTCTTTGGCGCCTGCGGCCAGGCCGCCATGAGATGCGAGAATGATCTGATTCATCTTGCCTCCTCCTTTTCATTTTGGTCATTATAACGTCTTATACGTTGCGGATATTGCTAATTAGTATAAAGACCGTTCGCGGATGAAAATCGACCGTTGACGGGTTTAACGTACTTGAAACGTTGGGGCTGGGTTGGCCGGCGCTGACTGGATAACCCCAGATCAGACGCCTCGCCAATCCCCTATCGCACAAAGTACCAGGGGCTTTCCTGCACGGTGGGCTCCAGCGCGATGCCGGTGCGCTCGCGGAACAGATCCATGTCCTGCGATTTCTCCGTCCACCACGCGTTGGGCTTAAAGGTCATGCTCTCAACGATATGGCCGACAAAGGCACTGTTGCGCAGCTTGGAGAAATCGGTGTTCATGATCAGGATGGACGCGAGCACCAGCACGATGCCCAGGACCTTGATCGCGCCGGCGGGCTCGGCATAGACACCAATGCCCACCAGTACGGTGACGACCGTCTCGAAAGACATTACGACGGGAACTTTCGATGTCTCGAGCCCCATGGACAGACCCTGCATATATAAGATGTAGGCCACGGCTGTGGGGATGAGTCCAAAGCCAAGGAACAACAGCAGCAGCTGTGGCGACATTGCCGCGGCGACATCCGGCCACGGAGCCGCGATAGCTGCCATAACCGCACCGCCAAAAACAAAGCCCCAAAACGTGACAGCCAGCGGGTGGACCGTCTTGGTTGCTATCCGGCTAAACACCGCAAGCGACGCACCGCAAAAGCCTGCAATCACGCCCGACGTGACGCCCCAAACCGAAAAATGAAAACCGGAAAGGTCGCCATTGGTCACCGCAAGCACGCAGCCAACGATGTTAAAGACAATGGCAACGAGCTTGTTGGGGGTCACGTCCTCGCGATAAAGCACGCGGCCGAGCATGACGCCAAACACCGGCGAGGTGTAGAGCAGCACCGAGGCCGTGGACATGCCCACCTCGCCCATGCACTCGTAATAGCAGGTGTTGGCGACGGCCAAGCCGACGATACCGACAAGTGCGCAGGGGACGAGCTCTTTGGGGCTTGCCTTGAATAGCGCCAGGGGACCCTGAGCCACGGTAGACCCCTCACCCGGACGGCAGCCCATAAACATCAGGACCGGCGCCAAGACAAGCGCTCCGACCAACAAGCGAAAGGCAGCCATGCTCTGGGACGAAACGCCCATGGCCGCAATGCCGTTTACAAAGATTCCGATGCTGCCCCACATAAGCGCGGCGATCAGCACCAGCACATAGCCCAGATTGCTTTTCTTCAACGCAGCCTCCTCGGTATTGTTTCCAATATGTTTCACACTACGTTATAGTCGTTATATACATTTTTCAAGACACAAATCGCCGAACGGAAAAATGATCCGCTGGGGACGGAGGAAAACGGATCACTGAGGGGCTGGTCTGAGTCAGTGATCCGTTTTCCTCCGTCCCCAGCGGATTACTTGGCGGTTGCGGTGAAATAGTTCCTAAATAGAGGCTTCAAGCCCCCAAACAGGAACTATTCCACCGCAACTTATGAGGACATCGAGCTGTTAGGCCGCTCTATCCCCTAGTAGTCAAGCTTCCACATGTAGCGGCGCGTCATGTAGTCCTTGTGGGTGACGGCGGAAAGCGCACGCATGTAGACGTTGTTGAGGATCGGGGCAAAGATCAGGTGGTTGAAGTACTCGCTCACGCTGTCCTTGATGTCGTTGAGGCCGAGCTCCTTGGCGTCGAGCTGATAGACGCGCTCGCCACCGTACTGGTTGACAAAGCGGATGCCGCGCTCGTCGTTGCAGCGGCTGCGGCCGACGCTGATGAGCTGGAACAGCGAGGTACGCTTGTCCAGGATCTCGAAGGGGCCATGGAAGAAGTCGCAGGTGTTGATGGTGCAGGAGTCGATCTGCAGCATCTCCTGCACGTTGCAGATGCTAAAGACGTAGGCGGCACCAAAGAGCGGACCCTGAGCCATCACGTTGATGCAGGGCTTGTCGGCGTTCTGCTCGGCCCACTTGGCAGCGAGCGGACGGGTGTACTCGACGGCCTTGCGATAGATGGGGTCGACCAAGTCGAAGGCGGCCATAGCGGTCTCGTACTCGGCATAGCCCTCGGTCTGCTGCGTAAGCTCCATGGCGATCATGGTCACGACGGCAGAGTTGGTGCGACCCATGCAGGACTCGTCGACGGCCAAGCTGTCGTACTGGATCTTGTAGTCGCAGACCTCGGTGAGGCCGGACTCGTCAACATAGATGGCGATGGTGCTGGCGCCGTGGTCCTTGGCGACCTGGGCGGCGACGATGGTCTCCTTGGTGCCGCGCATGGACACGACGACGGCCAGGGTGTTCTCGTTGACGTAGGCCGGGGTAGCGTGCACGAACTCGTTGCTGGTGTAGCTGGAGCTCACGACCTGCGTGGCCTCGTGCTCCATAAAGTACTGAGCAGGATAGTTGCCGCCGTTGGATCCGCCGGCGCCAATCCACACGACGCGCTTGATGCCGCCCTTGTCTGCCTTGTCAGCCAGAACCTGGGAGACGACATCCTTAACCTGTTCCTGAGTAGTCATCGTGCATCAGCCTTTCTTCTCGTTTGATGCTCTCGATGGCATACAAGTTACATACATGTTTTGGTTATGTCGACTAGTTGTATGCTATATTTATCTTAGAAATTTTGCTGGTAAGGTTTTCGGTAGCTCGATACCAGCGATTTTATTGTTGTATTGAATACATGCTTGCTTAGATAAGCATACAAGTTAGATACAGGCTGATCGCATGAACGCTTCATCTAAAAAGAAACTGAGCCAATACGAGCGCTTGGCGGGCACGCTTCGCGACCGCATCGCCGCCGGCATCTACGCACGCGGAGACAAGCTGCCGTCCGAGATGGAGCTCATGGACGAATCGGGGCTGTCGCGCAGCACCGTGCGCCACGCCCTTAAGGTGCTCGTTGATGAGGGCCTGGTTCGCACCGAGCGCGGGCGTGGCGCCTTTGTGGCCGACACGCCCGCGCTCCACGAGAACAACCTGGTGTTTTCGAGCTATACCAAGCAGGTCGAAGGCCAGGGCATGAAGCCCACCACGCGCACCGTGGACTCGGGCTTTGCCAAGGCGGCCGGCAGCATAGCTAAGTTCTTTGACGCCGCCGTGGGCAGCAAGCTCGTCAAACTTGTCCGCCTGCGCTACCTGGACGACGCGCCGCTGTGCCTGGAGACCACCTACCTGCCGCCAAGCTTCGAGGCGCTCATCGATCGCGATATTAACGGTTCGCTCTACGCCACGCTGCGACAGGAGTTCCATCGCGCGCCGGCACAGGGGCATAAGACCTTTGAGGTGTGCTACGCCTCGCAAAACGAGGCGTTTTTGCTCAACGTTGAGCGCGGGCAGGCGTTGATCCTAATCACCGACTACGTCTACGACACCGACGGCCGCCCGCTCCACGTCTCCAAGCGCATCCAGCGCACCGACCGCGCCAAATACACCGAGCCCATCGGCTAACCTGCCAAAATAAACCTGTCCCTAAATGGTAGGTTTGGGGAGGTCGGGAAACCAGGTTGGTTTGGGTTGGTTGGGCGTGCGCTCGGCTAGGACCAGCTCCATCCAGCACATGTCGTACCAGCGGCCGAACTTTTGGGCGCAGCGGTCGAAGGCGCCCACCAGGCGATATCCCATATGGGCATGGAAATCCTGACTGTTGTGCGTCAGGTACTCGTCGTCCTTATCGTGCGGCACGGCGATGAGGGCGCACATGTTGGTGACGCCCATTGCGACCAGGCATTGCTTGAGCGCGTCGTGCAGCTTGCGACCCAGCCCGCCATGGCGCACATCGCGTGCCAGGTAGATCGACGTCTCGACCGACCAGTCGTATGCCTCGCGGCTGTTAAGCGGACTCACGTAGGCATAGCCTACCGGACGCCCGTCCAACTCCATCACCAAATATGGATAGCGCTTGAGCGTACGCTCGATGCGCCCGGCGAACTCCTCAACGCTCGGCACCTCATATTCGCAGGTAATCGCCGTCTGGCGCACATACGGCTCATAGATGGCAAGCAACGCCGGCGCATCATCGGGCGTCGCCAGGCGAATCGTCGGCTCGGACATCTCTGTCATACAACCCTTCTCCCCCAAAAGCAAAGGCCGCCCTGCGCCAAGCTCAGGCGCGGGGCGGCCCCTTGTCATTACATCAGGCTACAGGACAGCCGCCAACGCGTCGATATCCTCCTGCGTCGTGGCCCAGCTGGTGCAAAAACGCACCACCGTGTGGGTATCGTCGTACTTTTCCCAGTACTCGATCGCCGCATGCTCGCGAATGCGGGCCATGTCCTCGTTGGGCAGAATCACGAACTGCTGGTTGGTCGGCGTCTCCAAGAAGAACTGGTAGCCGCGCTCGTGCAGCACGCGACGAAGCGCCTGCGCGGTTTCAATCGCCTGGCGACCAATCTCAAAATACAGGCCATCGGTAAAAAGAGCCTCAAACTGCACGCCCGTCAGGCGGCCCTTGGCAAGCAGTGCGCCATGCTGCTTAATACGCGGAATGGGATGCGCCGGGGCGTGCATGCCGCAAAACACCACGGCCTCGCCGCAAAGCGCGCCGCACTTGGTGCCGCCGATGTAGAACACGTCGCATAGCTGCGCCAGCTCGGACAGGGTAATGTCGCACTCATCGGCCGCCAGCGCATAGGCCAGGCGGGCGCCATCCACAAACAGCGGAATCTCGCGCTTCTGGCACACCGCGTGAATCGCCGCGAGCTCGGCCTTGGAGTACAGCGTGCCGTACTCAGTCGATAGGCTCACGTACACGGCGCCCGGGAACACCGTGTGCTCGTAGCTCTCGTTTTCGTAGAACACCTGGATATAGTTCTCGAGATCCTCGGCGTGCATCTTGCCCTCGTAGCCGGGGATGGTGAGCACCTTGTGGCCGCCAAACTCGATGGCGCCCGCCTCGTGGCAGGCAACATGACCGGTCTCGGCGGCAACAACGCCCTGGTAGGGCGCGAGCAGCATATCAATCACCGTCGCGTTGGCCTGCGTGCCGCCCACCAGAAAAAACACGTCGGCATCGGGGGCCTGGCAGGCCTCGCGGATAAGTTGCTTGGCGCACTCGGTATGCGCATCGGTACCGTAGCCGGGCTGCGGCTCCATGTTGGTATCGACGAGCGCCTGCAGCACCGCCGGGTGTGCGCCGTGGGAATAATCGTTGTTGAACGCGAGCATGGCAATCCTCTCTTACCGGGTATCGGCCAGATGATTCAAACGGGGCTATTGTACGCCGTGCGGATAGGCAATGTGCGCGGCAAGGCACTCAAGCGCCAGCACCAGGGCAAAGCCGCAGCTCACGTCACTCAAAAAGTGCGCCCCGATCACGATACGGCCAAAGGCGACGAGCGCCGCGACCACAGCCGCCGTCCAAAAGACCACCCGCCGGCGCGAGGGCTTTTCCTTAAAGGCCACCGCGGGAAGTCCGGCGAGCATAAGACCGATCGCCGCATGCGCGGTGTGCCCGCTCGCGAACGACTTAAAGCCGTCCTTGATTACGCCGGCCGCAATATAACTCCACTTGTCGGGGTTGCCGATCACCCACCACGGCTGAAAATTGAGCCCCGGTGTGACCTCGATCACGCGCATGCGCGGACGCGACCACAGCGGCTTGACGATCACGTTGAGGATAATGGCCTGAGCGACCCACACGGCAAGCACCATCAACGCCCAGCGCGTAAGCTCGTCGGGCTCAGTCGCGCGCGTGAGGCGATAGACGATAAGGTTGGCGGCGATCACCAGCGCAAACGTCAGTACCAACTGAACCGCGATGAGTTTGCCGCCAACCCGCAGGGACGAAACGATCTCGTAGCCGGCCAGGCCAACGTTGACGAGAATGCCGAGCACGGCGAGCCATTTGCTCCCCCTGGAGTCGGGACGCACCGCGCGTACGAGCATAACGCCCGCGACGCTCGCCGTCAGCTCGAACGGCAGCTCGCCGGCGGCCTCGATAAAGCGACCGTACATGCTGCCGATATTGAACAGCGCGCTCGAGATCTGATAATCGAAGAAACTGCCCACGCCCAGACAAAGGCACAGGACAACCGCGATAATGGCGACATCTTTCTTATAGATGTATCCGAACATGCTTTCCTTTCGGTCGGGCGAAGGGTCGACCCGCAACGTGGTGGGGCAAAGATAGCTTTGTCCCATAAATACCCTTACAGGTTGAGTATAAGTGAGCGAAAACGTTCCATTTGTGGCAAGGTGGCCCGAAGGAGGAGGGAAGCGTACTTGCATACGCGACCGACGAGTGAGGGTCAGATTGCCCAAATGGAGCGTTTGCAGCGTCGACCCGTTAGTCGTCGTCGCTGGCACCCAGCTGCTGCAGCAGCATGAGTGCCGCGGCCACGGGACCGGTGCCGTCGTTGGCGTCGAGGCCACGACCCAGGCCGCTGCCCGCACCGGCGCCCGCCTTGTAGGGCACCGACAGTTTGCGGCTCTTGGGAAAGTTCACCGCGCCATAGCGGGTCTTAAGCTCAAAGGCCACCTTCTTGGGCACGTCGACGCCCAAAAACGTGATGCGACCGCCGCTGAGCGTGACGCTCTCGAGTCCCAGGCGCTCGCCGCGAATGCGGATGCGTGCGCGATTGAACAGGTTGAGTCCCGCCAACGGCAGCTCGCCATGCGCGGCCTCGGTCTCTTCCTGCACCCCATCGATGCTCTCCAGGTCCTCGGCCGCTGCGAGCTTACGGTACACCAGCACGCGCTGATCCACCGCCGGCAGGTACTCCTCGGACAAGAAGTAATCGGCCGGCAGGTTGATGCCCACGCTCGCCGCCTCCACGCCGGCGTCGTCATCGCCGCGCGCCTCGGCCACTGCCTGGCCCAGCATCTGCGTAAACAGGTCAAAGCCCACGCTCGACAGGTTGCCGTGCTGCTCGGCGCCCATAAGCGAGCCGGCACCACGGATCTCCAGGTCGCGCATGGCGATGCGCATGCCGCTGCCCAGGTCCTGGAACTCGGAAAGCGCGGTCAGGCGCGCCGTTGCCTCCTCGGTGAGCGGCAGCTCACCCGGGAACATAAAGTACGCATAGGCCTGCGTGGCAGAGCGACCCACACGGCCCTTGAGCTGGTAGAGCTGCGCCAGGCCAAGACGCTGCGAGTCCTCGATGATGAGCGTGTTGGCGGTCGCGTTATCGATGCCGCTCTCCACGATGGTCGTGGCGATGAGCACGTCGATCTTTTTGGTCGCGAACTCAATCATCACATCCTCGACCTCGCGCGGGCTCATCTTGCCGTGCGCCACACCCACGCGCGCCTCGGGCGCGGCCTCGTGCACGCGCGCCACGGCGTCGTCGATGGTCTTGACACGGTTGGACACGTAGTACACCTGGCCACCGCGGCCCACTTCCAGACGAATCGCCGCGCTCACCACGTCGGGGTCGTACTCCCCCACGTGCACGATCACGGGGCGGCGCCCGGTCGGCGGCGTAGTGATCAGGCTCATGTCACGCACGCCACTCGTGGCCATCTGCATGGTTCGCGGAATAGGCGTTGCCGAGAGCGTGAGCACATCGATCTGCTCGCGCAGGTTCTTGAGCTGCTCCTTGTGCTGCACACCAAAGCGCTGTTCCTCGTCGATGATCACCAGGCCCAGGTTCTTGGGGTTCACATCGGCCGAAAGCAGACGATGCGTGCCGATAAGCACGTCGATCGTGCCCTCGGCAAACGCCTTGAGCGCGCGCTTTTGCTGCGCCGGGGTGCGGAAGCGGCTGAGCACCTCGACCTCCAGGCCAAACGGGGCAAAGCGCTCAAAGAATGTCTCGTAGTGCTGCTGGGCCAGAATGGTCGTGGGGCAGAGCACCATGACCTGGCGGCCGGAGTCAACGCACTTGAACGCCGCGCGTAGAGCGACCTCAGTCTTGCCAAAGCCCACGTCGCCGCACAGCAGGCGGTCCATGGGCTTGGGCGCCTCCATGTCGGCCTTGATATCGGCGATGGCCTCCAGCTGGTCGCGCGTCTCGTCGTAGGGGAAACTCTCCTCCATCTCGATCTGCTCGGGCGTGTCGGGCGGGCAGGCGATACCGGCAATCGAAGATCGGCGCGTATACAGGTCGACCAGGTCAAACGCCAGCTTTTTGGCGTTCTTGCGCGCCTTGTTGGTGGCGCGCGTCCAGTCGGCGGTGTTGAGCCTGGTCAGGCGCGGCTTGTCGCCGTCGGGACCAACGTAGCGCGTAATGCGGTCGACCTGCTCCAGCGGCACGTAGAGCTTGTCGCCGTCGGCATATTCCAGCAAAAAGTAGTCGCGCTCCTTGCCGCCCACTTCCTGGCGCGCGATCTCGCTAAAGAGCGCGATGCCGTGAGTAGCGTGCACCACGTAGTCGCCCGGCTTAAACGGGAAGGTAATCTGCGTAATGTCCACCTTGCGGCGGCTGCGCGCGCGGTTGGCGTCCATGCGGGCGTTGAGGTCGGCGATCGAAAACACGGCCAGGTTGGCATCGGGCACCACCACGCCCTGCGGCAGGGCGGCATCGACAAAGGTCACGCGTCCGCGCGAGATGGTGGGCACGGCGGCACCGGCGGCGGCCTGGGCCGCGCCCGCCTCGAGCGAGCGGGCGTTGAGCGCGTCGGCCTTACGCTCGCGAATGGAAGCATGGGCCTCCTGGCGTGCGGTACGGTCGGCGGAATCCGCTGCTGCCACGCGCACGCGGTCGCCGATAGCGCCGGCATTTTCGGGCGCCGCGGTCAGCGATTCCTCAAAGGTAATGCCCTCATCGCCAAAGGTGAGCTCCATCGACTCGCGCGCGCCGCGGTCGGGAATGGCAAACACGCAGGCGTAGCGCTTGCCCACAACCTCCTGGATGCGCGTCATAAAACGGTTATCCGAGCCTGCGATGGCAGGCTGCTCAATCTTGAGCTCGGCCGTCACCGCACCGCCGGCACGGATCAGGCTCACGTAGTTCAGGCGTTGCTGGGAACCAAAGTCGAGCTGCTGGGCACGCACGTACAGGCCGTCCAGACGGTCGACCCCCGCCTCGCCGGCACGTGCCTCGATATCCTCGTAGGCGCGCAGGCAGTCATCGAACAGCGAGCGCGGCTCGGACAGCACCACGAGCGCCTTGCCGCTCACATGCGACAGCGGACTCACGGTCTGGCCGTACATCACCGGCAAAAAGCGATCGAGCTCGGGCGTGACGATGCGCGCATCCACCATCTCGAGCAGCGCCGCCAACTTGCTGTCGTCCTGGCTGGCGCGATAGAGCGCCACATGCATGTTGTGGACGGCCTCGTCGGTAAGCGCCAGCTCACGGCAGGGGAAGATCTCGATACTGTCCTCGTTACCGATGGTCTGCCCCGTTGAACTCACCATGCGGCGGATGCGGTCAATCTCGTCGCCGAAAAACTCGATGCGCACGGGCGCCTTTTCCTGCGCAGGGAACACCTCTACGGTGTCGCCGTGAACGCGGAACAGACCGGGCGCGTCGGCGGCGCCGGCATTGGTGTAGCCCATGCCCACCAGGCGATGCGGCACCTCGTCAAAGGGAATCTCCTCGCCCACCGCAAAGATCGTGGACTCCCAGTAGCGGCTCTCGACTGGCGGCACGCAGCGCAGCAACGCGCGAGCCGAGGCAACCATGATGCAGTTGTCCCCGCGCACGATGCGTCCCAGGGCCTCGCATCGCTGCGCTACCACGGCGTCGTCGGGCGCCTGCTCGCGCCACGGATAGTCCTTGCGCTCGGGAAAACGGCACACGTGCGCTAGGCCCACGTAGGCGGCAAGGCTGCGCGCGGCGCGATCGGCCGCATCCTCGCCACTCACAATGTAGACCGTGGGGCGCGGACGGCGCGCAAACTGGGCCGCCGCCATAAGCGTGCGACCCGACTGCGACACGGCCAACGTCACGTCCTCGCCGGCATCGAGCCCGGCCTCGACGGTCTGCAGCGCCTCGGCAGTGTAGAGCTGCGCGGCTATTCGGTGAATGAGCATGCTGTTCCTCCGGCATTGCAACGCCAAAAGCCCGCCGAGGCAAGCTCGGCGGGTATGCGGCGGATTTCATTGCCTGTCATGGTAGCGCATGGAGAGGACTCCGGCTCAAGGGCAAACCCAGCCCCGCAAAAAACGCCAGACGAAGATGCGTTCCGCCCTACCCCGCTACGCGCACGCTGGGGCACAAATCTGCCAGCGGACACTCGTCACACTTGGGTTTGCGGGCGTCGCAGACCTCGCGACCGAAGGTGATCCACTGATGGTTAACCGACTCCCAATACTCGTGCGGCAAAATCTTGAGCAAATCCTGCTCGGTCTTGAGCGGCTCCTTTGCATGCGTCTTGGGACTCAGCATCAGGCGGTGCGCAATGCGGTTGACGTGCGTGTCCACCGCAATGCCCTCCACGATGCCATACCCCACGTTGAGCACGATGTTCGCCGTCTTGCGTCCCACGCCCGGCAGCTTCACGAGTTCCTTCATGTCGGCCGGCACCTCGCCGCCATAGTCGGCGACGATCATCTGCGCGGCCTCGACGGCATGCTTGGCTTTGCTCTTGTAGAAGCCGAGTGACTTGATGGTGTCTGCCACGTCAGCCACGCTCGCCCCGGCCATGGCCTCGGGCGTGGGCCACTGGGCAAACAGCCGCGGCGTCACCTTGTTGACCTGCGCATCGGTCGTTTGCGCCGAGAGCAGCACCGCGATCAGCAGGCGGAAGGGATTCTCGTGGTCCAAAAAGCACTCGACCGGGCCATAGCGACGGTTGAGGCGCTCACACACCTCGATGGCGCGCTCGCGCTTGGCGGCATTGGTCTCGCGTGGCATAACGACTCCTCGGCTCAACGGCACAATAAACTTATGGGCACAATTGTCCCACGTCCGAGACGCTTACGCCTCCAAGAATGCGCCGGTCTGACGGCTCCACAGGCTCGCGTACTCGCCCCCCGCCTCGACGAGCTGCGCATGCGTGCCGTCCTCGACGATCTCGCCATCGGCCAGCACCACAATGCGGTCGAGCGCCGCCACGGTGGACAGGCGGTGCGCCACCACAATGGAGGTACGTCCACGCATCAGGTTTTCGAGCGCCTCCTGCACCAGCGCCTCGGACTCGCTGTCGAGGGCAGAGGTCGCCTCGTCGAGCACCAGAATCGGCGCGTCGGTTAGGATGGCGCGGGCGATAGCCACGCGCTGACGCTGGCCGCCCGAGAGCTTGACGCCGCGCTCGCCCACCATGGTGTCAAAGCCACGGGGCAAGCGGTCGATAAACTCCAGGGCATTGGCCAGGCGCGCGGCCTCGCGAATCTGCTCATCAGTGGCGTTGGGACGACCGTAGGCAATGTTTTCGCGAATGGAGCGGTGACTGTCTCTTATACACATCTCCGAGCCCACGAGACTAGCGCTCATCTCG
>URNK01000010.1 GCA_900549195.1 uncultured Collinsella sp. | reverse complement strand
AAGAGACAGAGTCAAAATGGACCCCCGAAGCGTCGACACTTTTGAGATGCAATTTCTTGCGGTTTTGCCAGCCAAATCCTGCGGGTTTGTCGTCTAAAAATGTCGATGGTTCGGGGTCCAAAAACGGTCGTTCACTTCTTGGAAAAGTATTAGACCTCGATTTTGCAAGGGCCCAATTACCGTTCGGCACGTTAAGAACTCCCTTTCCCCGCTTAATGCTTGACGGAGAGTCCCCTGGTTTATATACCTATCGGTAGGCATATAGGATGTAATGCCGATAGAAATGGAGTGACCATGGCTCTCACCGCACCAGCCGAAAAAGACCGTCCTCGCGAGAGCAGCGTATTTGCTTGGATTGTCGTTATTGCGCTCGGCTTAATGTCCGCCGGAACGACTGGCACATATAGCATTATTGCCGGCTCATTCGTTGCTCCAGTATGTGAAGACCTGGGCTTTGAGTACACCTCTTTCTCTTTCTATTTCACTGCGATTCTTCTTGGCCTTGCACTTGGACTTCCACTTTTGAGTCGTTTCATTCCAAAAGTAATAGGCAAACCGTGGCATATTTGCGTTGAACTTGTCCTTATTGCCGCCGGCGCCGCAATGGCGTTCTACACCGAAGTCTGGATGTTCATCGTCTCCGCTGCGGTGATCGGCATCTGCTTTTCGTTCACAACGGGCGTCTGCATGTCCGATGTTATTGACCAATGGTTCAGTAAATCGTCCGGTCTTGCCATCGGCCTTGCTTGGGGCGTTAATTCTCTCTGTACGCTGTTGTTGAGCCCTGTCATTACGCTGGTCATCGAGCAACAAGGCTGGCGTACGGGATACATCGTACTTGCGGCCGTTTCTGCAGCTATGATTTTACCTGCGAGTGCATTTATCATTCGCCTTAAACCCTCTGATCGCAACATGCTTCCGTACGGAGAGACCACCTCTGAAACCCATGAGAGCCACAGCGTCGATGAGCGGGAAGATACCCTCTCGGGCATGGCACTCCGTGATGCCACGAAAACGCCGTCTTTTATTCTCTGTGTCCTCCTGCTTTGCGTGGCGCAGCTCACCTGCTGCATGAACCAGTTGTTTCCAACCTATGCAAGCGAGGTCGGTTTCAATCCCATCGTAGGAAGCTTAATGGTCTCGGCAGCTTCGTTCTCCGACATCTTCCTAAATCCCTTCGTAGGCAAAACATGTGACAAACTCGGCGCTATTAAAGCAACGGTCGCGTGGACAGGTGTCAGCATTTTTTCATTCCTACTTCTCATCATTGGCGGAAGCAATGAGACCGTTTCCATCATTGCAGCTGGCGTAAACGATGTCATGTTCGCCATTGTTGGAACCGCAATGCCGATGCTTCTCCTCTCGCTCTTTGGATCACGCGATTTTGGAAGGATCTATTCAATCGTTTGCTCAGCGGGCTATGTCGTCGGTGCTTTTGGAATGCCGGTCATGATGAAGGTTTACGGCATGGCAGGGTCATTCCAGGGAGTATTTATCTTCTGCATTGCCTGCAACCTTATGATTGCTGCGTTTGCTATCGTTTCCGGCTTTCTCAGTAAGGCTGCTGAAAAGTAATAAGCGCCGATTGCATCGGCATAGATTGCCATGCAACAGGGGTCGACTCCAAACCAGACTGGAGTCAACCCCTGTTTTCGTTTTAAAGGTTGCCCGCAGGCACCATGGGTGCCAACATGCGCTTCAGCTTGGCTGGCCTATTTGAACATAAGCTCGACTATTCCCGCCCAAACCGCTTTTTCATCAATATCCTCACCTTGAGCGACCGTATTGCTCGCTCCCTCCAGAACGGTATAAAGAATTTGTACGTAGAGCATCACGTCGGCACTATCGGAAAACGCGCCAATCTCTGCACCATGAAGAAGGATGTCTTTAAGCGCATCCATGGTTCGTTTGGTCGCCGTCGCTTGACGTTCCTGAACTGCAGGAATTCGATTTGCTTGAACGCTAACCTCGGCCAGCACGCGCCGGCGCTTTTCATCGCTTCGATAACCACCTATAACTGAATTGCCGAGCTCGATAAGCGCGGCCTTGAACCCGTCCCTATCGACTATTAGCGAGTAGTCGCGCTGATAGTCGATGGTCGGAAACATGCTGTCCAAGAGCGTAGTGAAAATCTCCTCTTTAGAGGGAAAGTAGTAGTACACCGACGGCTTGGATATACCGACAAAGTCGCAAATCTTTCCGATAGACGCTTTGTCATAACCGACTTCTGCCACAAGATCGTACATTGCGTCCAATATTTTTTTTCTTGTGCTCACGCTGCATTTCTCCATTGCAAATCATTTCCGCACTACCAACATTATTAAGGATGGCAACGGAACATCAATTCGTGTCCAAACATGACCACTATATACGGTGAACGGTATGTATCAGTAGGCGAGCGGAAATTATTCAAAACTATCTACCGAACGGTAGGTATAGTAGTACTATAGCAGGTGAAACCCCGCTATTGTCGCGGCCGGACAGCATCGCGGGAAACCCGACGGAAGGACCAACCATGTACGAGAACTATCGTATGCCGGGCGAGTTCGAGAAGCGCTCCAACGTCTATGTGACATGGCTTCCCGATTACATCCGTGCAGAGGGTTACGATAACCGCCAGCCCTGCGTTGACGTGATCAAGGCTCTGCTCGAGTATGGCGACGTTACGGTCAACCTCAATTGCGGCACCCCCGGCTCCTATGAGGAGGCTTGCTCGCGCCTGAAGGAGGAGGGGGTTGATCTCGATCGCATCGAGATCACGCAGTTCGAAGACTCCAACTTCTATGTCCGCGACAACGGTCCCAGCATCATGGTCGACGACAAGGGCCATTCTTATATGGTCAACCCTGCTTGGACTTATTACGGCGTGTGGGACAAGAACTCCCCGGAGTGCCAGTCCGCACGTAAGGCAGCCGTTCACATGGCGGTTGCGCTCGGTTGCTTCGATATCGTCAATTCCGAAATGGTTTCGGAGGGCGGCGACCGCGAGTTTGACGGTCACGGCACTCTGATCGCCATCGAGGACACGGAATGCCGCAAGCGTAACCCCGAGTTCACGAAAGAGGAAGTTGAGGCCGAGTATAAGCGCATCTACAACCTCAACAAGGTTATCTGGCTTCCGCAGCCTATGCTCGAGGACGACGACTATCGACTGGGCATCCTCGACGAGAAGGAAGACGGAACTCCCGTCTTTGGCATGAGCTTTGCGGCTCACATTGATGAGATGTGTCGCTTTATCACTCCGAACAAGATTCTTCTTGCCGAGGTGTCCGATGAAGAGGCAGCTTCGAGCAAGGCTGGCGCAGAGTCTCGTCGCCGCATTGAGGCGGCCTACGAGATCCTGAGCAACGAAACGGACTGGGAGGGCAAGCCCTTCGAGATCGTTCGTATGCCCACCGCCGAGCCGATTGAAGTCGTTATCGCCCCTGGCGATGAGGATTACGAGCTCTATAAGGGCTTCATCGACGAAATGGGCGGCAAGTTTATGGATGGCACTCCCTGGCCCGAGGGTCCCGTTCACTTCTACGCAGCAGCGAGCTACTGCAACTTCCTCATCTGCAATGGCGTCGTTCTTGGTCAGCGTTATTACCACGAGGGCATGAACGAAGTCGTGAAGGAGAAGGACGAGCAGGCCAAAGCCGTTCTTGAGAGCTGCTTCCCCGATCGCAAAGTCATCATGATTGACTCTCTCGCGCTTAACCTGTCCGGCGGCGGCGTGCACTGCTGGACCAAGGACGTGGCAGCCAGCTGCTAGCGAGCCTTTGAGCCTGCACTGTCTGATTTAGGCGCCACACTTACTGCTCCCCGAGGGATATCCGTGTTTCCCTCGGGGACACATTCGACATTCATCTATTACTAAATGGAAAGGAAATAGGCATGAACAACAGCCTCCGCGGTCGCGACTACATCAACATCCATGATCTCTCCTCCGAGGATTTCCGCTATCTCATTGATCTTGCCTGGAACCTTAAGGCTCAGAAGAAGTCTGGTGTCGACCAGCGCTACTTCCCCGGTAAAAACGTCCTCGCCAACTTTGAGTGGGGTTCGACCCGTACTCGTTGCGCATTCGAGACCTCCTGCAATGATTTGGGCATGGGCTTCACTTATCTGACCAACTCCCACATGGGTGACTGCGAGACCGTCAAGGATGCCATGCGCGTCTTTAACGGCATGTACGATCTCATCGTCTACCGCGCACAGAAGGACGAGCAGTTCCTCTATGACGTCGCCGACCTGGTTGACATCCCGGTCATCAATGCCCTTACTCTCGGCGATCACCCGACTCAGATGCTCGCTGACGCTCTTACGATGGAAGAGCAATGGGGCGGTCTGCGTACGAGCCGCGGCAAGAAGATGGCTTTCGTTGGCAACTGCGCCGGCGCCCCGGTGTGGTATGGCCGTCTGTGCGCTATGCTCGACATGGACTTCCTTGCCATCGGCCCCGACGACCTCCGTCATCAGATGTGCAAGGAAATGATCGAAGAGGTGGAGGCCTGCTACGCCAAGTACGCTCCCAATAGGACCTTTACCATCACCTCTGACCTCGATGCCCTGGATGGCGTTGACGTTATCGTTACCGAGGAGTGGCGCTACATCAACCCCGAGTGCGGCGAAGAGGTTCTGGATCCCGACGACTACAACTCCTGGCTGGGCGATGCCGAGTCTTTGTACCCCTATCGCGTCACCAGCGAGCTGTGCAAGCGCACCAACAATCCCGACATCTTCTGCATGCATGAGCTTCCCTCTGTCCATAACGCAGATCACCGTGTTGGCAAAATGCTCCTCGACCAGTGCAAGAACGACCTTCATCGCGAGATCATCACCGAGGGCTTCGAGATTGCCGACGAGTGCTTTGAGGCCAACGCTTCGGTCATCTTCCGTGAGGCAGAGAACCGTCAGCACACCATCAAGGCCGTTATGTGTGCCCTTCTGGGTCTCTAGGAGCTGTATCAATGGAAAATGCAAAGTTAAAGAGCAGCAAGGTCTACGCATGGGTTCTCGTAATCGCGCTTGGCCTCATGTCTGCTGGTACGACCGGATCCTATAGCGTAATCGCCGGCTCCTTCGTCGCGCCCGTGTGCGAGGAGTTCGGGTTTGACTATTCAATCTTCTCGTATTACTTCACCGCGACGCTCATCGGTCTTGCGGCGGCGCTTCCGTTTGTCGGAAAACTTATCCCCAAGGTTGTTGGCAAGGTTTGGCTCCCCGTCGTCGAGCTTATTCTGCTCGCCGCCGGCGCAGGCATGGCCTTCTACACCGAAGTTTGGATGTTCATCGCCGCTGGCGCCCTGATTGGCATTTGCTTCGCCTTCACCACCGGCGTCGCCATGTCCGACGTTATTGACCAGTGGTTCAAAAAATCTGGTGGCCTGGCAATTGGTCTCGCCTGGGCAGTGAACTCGATTTACATGCTCATCATGAGCCCCGTCATCACCTCTGTCATCGAGGCCGCTGGCTGGAGGACTGGTTATCTGGTGCTCGCTGGCGTCTCCGCCGTGCTCATTCTCCCCGCTTCCGTCCTGATTATCCGCTATAAGCCTCAGGACAAGGGCATGCTGCCCTATGGCTACGTCGAGGGCGAGCCGGACGCCGAGACCGAGGAGACGACCGAGGATAGCACGCGTGGCGTTAGCTATGCGCGCGCCATTAAGTCGCCTGCCTTCTTCTTCTGCATCGGCTTCCTCTGCCTCGTTCAGCTCACTTGCTGCATGAACCAGCTCTTCCCGACGTATGCTTCCGAGGTTGGTTTTAGCCCCATGGTGGGCGGCTTCATGGTATCCGCTGCATCGCTCTTCGATCTGTTCCTCAATCCGATCGTCGGCACCACTTGCGATAAGTTTGGCAGCACGAAGGCTATTCTGGGCTGGCTCGCTGTCTCCATCCTCTCCTTTGTCATGCTCATGATGAGCAGCGGCAACTCGACGCTCAGCATCCTCGCAGCAGGCGTGAACGACGTAATGTACGTCATCGCTGGCACTGCCCTGACCGTTTTGGTTATGGACGTCTTTGGCTCCCGCGATTTCGGTCGCATCTTCGCGCTGATCTGCTCCGTGGGCTATATCGTCGGCGCCTTTGGCATGCCCGTTATGATGAAGGTCTATGAGCTTGTCGGCTCCTTCCAGGGCGTCTTCATCTTCTGCATCGCATGCAACGTTATTATCGGCCTGTTCTTGCTGCTGGCAAAAAAGACTGGTAAGAACCTCTCCTGGGACGAATAGTTCGATTCGTCTTAGACATACGCTGTAGGGCTTAACCTACAGCCGCTTTGGGGCATCGACTAACATCGGTGCCCTTTTTCATCGAATGTGACAAAGGGGCAGCCACTTTGTCACATTGAGTGGCATGTAAATCGGGGTCTAATACTTTTCCGAGAAGTGAACGAGTCAAAATGGACCCCCGAAGCGTCGACACTTTTGAGATGCAATTTCCTGCGGTTTTGCCAGTCAAATCCTGCGGTTTTGACGTCTAAAAATGTCGATGCTTCGGGGGTCCAAATACAGCCGTTCACTTCTCGGAAAAGTATTAGACCTCGAGATATAGACGATGTTTGCGAGCGGCAATTAGAGCGTAAGCCTTTAGTTCTTCTTTGCAGAGAGCATGAGTCTAATTTCCGGATGGGTGTATTCGTCGAACTCTTCCTTGGGCTCGGTGTCAAAGGTGTAGTACGACTTGATAGATTCGTCCTCCGTCTTGATGCTGATTTCTTCATATAGGGATCCGGCTAAAAATGCCTGTTTAAATTCATCCGACAGGCTGCATGGCGTGAGGAGGCCCGGTGTGGCAACGGAAATGTCCAACCCGTTGAGCGGGGCGCAGAGCGTCGCGATATCCTGCTCGGCGCGGGCGAGGTTGTCTGCAAGGCTTTCCTCGGGGTCGATCTGACTGGTGTAATCGACGTCCGTGAGCATGCTGTCTGCATCAAAAGAAAGGTAGACATAGGCTGCTTGAGCGCCGAGGTCATTATCGCGTAGATAGCCGATTATGCGGTAGCCGTAGTCGTGATATGACACGTATGGGTCGTCTGCTGCGACGCGTTCGCACACGGGCTCCAAGGCATCTTGCGCGATGGCGAGCTGCTCGGCGGCTGCAGCCTTTCTTGCCTGAAGCTCGTTATTTCCCTGGATAAACTGCGGGATGTAGACGCCAAGCAGCACAATGACGGGCACCACTGCGAGAGCTATGACCTGCTTCTTGACGCTTGGAATCGTCACGCCGTATGCGTTTGCCATGGCCTCGGCATTGCTCGAGGTTTCGGCTAGCACGTCTGCCGCCGTGGCGACTGCCCCTACGGCGCCGGCGACCTCGGCGGCACCGCCCAGGTCGCGCGCGAGATCGTTATCGCTGTTCTTGAGCATGCGGCCGGCAGCTTGCGCGGAAAGCACGCCGGCGACCTCCGCGGAACGGTCCTTGTTAGTCTGGGCTACCGCAAGCCTGCTCTGCAGCTCCTTCCACTGTTTGCCCTGCATTCCAAAGCGCGGCGCAAGAGCGCAATAGCAAAAGATGGCGAGTTCGATTGCGGTGAGTGCGATGGCGGTACATATGCCCGCGGGTTGGAATTCCTTTTGGTGGAACGCGATATCGTTGATCATTTGGAGCGGCAACATCAACAGGCATGCCACGAACGACATGACGAGTGCGGTCGCTGCGATCTTGGGGTATGTGCAGTACCGCTGGATGCGTTTCTTTTCTTGTTCGGTGAGCTGCTGCATGGGGCCTCGACTCTCATCGTTTTTGGGCGATGCGCACATGCTCTTGAGTATAGATGAGTGGAGGGTGTCTGTTGTTCAGACATAGCGGTCAACAGCGTGCTGTTGGCGGTCGTCGTGATCATGAACGTCGTTTTTGGAGCATGGAGCCGCTGTCATGGGGCGAATGACGCGCAAGGGGGCTGTCGCGGGACAGCCTCTCGCTGTTTGTGAGCGCCAGCAAATCGAAGGTGAATGGTTTCCCGAGAAGTGAACGACCTATTCTGGACCTCTGAAGCATTCGCACTTTTGGATGCAAAAACCGCAGGATTTGAGTGATAAAACCGCAGGAATTGGTCTTCCAAAAGTGTCGATGCTTCGGGGGTCCGATTTTACTCGTTCACTTCGCGGAAAAGCATTCACCTTCGTTGCGTGAGGCGACGGATGGAAGGGTGATTATCGTCAAGTAGCTACCTCTGCCTTGTGAATCATCTGAAGCACAAGGCATAATGCATGTGACAAGGGGGCAGTCCCTTTACCGCATTGATCTGAGAGTAGATGTTGATGATTCTATCGTTGGCCCCTATGGAGGGGATTACTGGGCATGTGTTCCGCCGCGTGCATGCGGAGTGCTTTGGTGCGCTCGACTGCTACTACACGCCGTTTTTGCCGCCGCCGCGGGTGGGAAACCGCTTTGGCGGCAAGGCGTTTAAGGAGATCGATCCTGCCAATAACCAGGGGCTCAACGTAGTGCCTCAGCTGATGTCTAAGAACGCGGACGAGTTTGTATGGGCGGCACAGGTGCTTGCCGACATGGGCTACCGCGAGGTCAATCTCAACCTTGGCTGCCCCTCGGGTACGGTTGTTGCCAAGGGTAAAGGATCGGGCTTTCTGCGCAACCTCGACGAGCTCGAGGTGTTCTTGAGCGATGTGTGCGAGCGGTCACCGTTGCCGGTATCGGTCAAGACCAGGCTGGGGCTTGAGAGCGACGACGAATACGAGCGTGTGCTCGATCTGTATTGCCGCATGCCGTTGGCAGAGCTGATCGTGCACCCGCGCGTGCAAAAGGACCGCTATACGGGATCGCCGCGCAAGGAGTTTTACGGCGAGACGCTGGAACGCGCGCCGTTCCCCGTGGCCTATAACGGTGACATTTTCGATCTTGAGGATATGGACGCGCTGGTGGAGGCCTATCCCGGCACGCGCCATGTAATGCTGGGGCGTGGCTTGCTTGCGAATCCCGCGCTCGCTCGCATGGTCAAGGGTGGCCCTGCTGCAACGGTTGCTGAGCTGCAGCGCTTCCACGACACGCTGTTTGCGGCCTATGCAGAAGAGATTGGCGGCAATGCGGTCTTTCGCATGAAGGAGTGGTGGTTCTACGCCAAATGCGCCTTCTCCGACCCCGCTACCGTTCACAAGCTCGTACGCAAGACCAAAAAGGTCGACGAATACCGCGCCGCCGTCGAGCGCGTCTTTCGCGAACAGCCACTTGCGCCCATAGCACGCTTCCACGGCTAGTTAGTCGTTGGGGACGCACTTTAACGACTAGTCATTTAAAAGAACGTCCCGAATGACTATGTTGCAAAATACCGTACGCCAGCATCCAAAGATGTCGAAAAATGTCGACTTTGGATGCTGGCGTACGTCTTTGGGCTCGGTGGATAACTAGGCAATCATTGCATCGATCGTGATGAGCTCCCTGAGTCGCTCTGTGCGTGTCTGCCCATGGCGCTTTGCTTTTGCGTCAAACGCATCAAGAACCGACTCACCCACACGTGCCGATAAAACAATGCTTGGCTCATCAGAGATCGGCGGTCTTCCCAGCTTGATGGTGCGACCCTTCGGCCACTTATCTTTTTCGTATGCCTCCGCGGCTTTCTCCAACTCTCCGGGGGGCAAACCCCATCATCTTTTCGAGCTGCTTAGCGTCCATAGCGCCCCCTATCGATTGACATAATGTCGAGCGCTGGTTCTCGGAATCTCTTTTTGTATACAGTTTTGTAGACAAAAATACAAGCAGTTTATCAAGCTAATTAGCGTGTATTGACTAGTTTTTTCGATAGGAAATGAGCATCGATGGCTTCGATATTTCTTCGCTTTCCAGTCTGGAACATGAGCGCTCATTGAACCTGCAGAGGGGGCACTTTAACAAACTATCGAGATTCTGGTCAGGAGCTTTCACCGGTCTTCGGTGGTGAGAACAGCTCAATTCGCGACACAGTGTGTCGCGAATTGGAGTAGTCGCTGAGTGTTCTTTAACAACTAGTCATTCAAGAAAAGAGTGTCTAAGTGCCGGAATTGCCATTTTGAGTCGTCCCTAACGACTATTCTGGAGGGCTGTGTGCAAAAAAGGGCAAATATGAGTACTGTTGCCATTATGGTTGCATTTATTTTTTTCAAAAATGAGGTCCCTGATGAGATTTAATACCATTAGGCGTCTCTTTTATTGAACATATGGGGAGGAATAACGCCGTCTGCGGGCGCTTGGGGCGTTGAATGATCCCTGAAATGATTAAAATCGCTGTTACTAAACAAGTAGCAGTACTCATATTTGCCATTTTTTGAACACGGTCCTCTAAGGAGCCCTTTCCAGAGATGTCAGATGGCCTCAAACAGCCATAATCCAAAGGTCGTCTCAAACAACCAGTCATTTAAGAACGTCCCCAATGACTACCCCTGCAAAAAACTGTACACCAGCATCCAAAGATGTCGAAAAATGTCGATTTTGGATGCTGGTGTACATGTTTGGGTCGTATGGGTTGGGGCCAGCCGACCGCAATAGAACGCTAGAGCAGGTTCTCCTGCGCCCACGCGATGATGTCGCTCGATTCGTAGAGTGGCTTGCCGTCGATGAACAGGCAGGGAACCTGGCGTTTTCCGCCGACGGCGATGAGTGTCTGCTCGGCATCGGTATCGGTCGAGATATTGCGCTCGGGAATGGTCACGCCGTTATCGGCAAGGAAACGCTTGACCTTTATGCAATACGGGCAGCCGGTCATAACGTACAGCGCGAGCTCATGATTAGTAGCCATGGGTCTCCAATCGGTTGAGGTTTTGATTGAAATACCCAAAGCCGCCGCGGTCTATGCGCGCGTCAACGACGACTCGATGGCCTGAACTAGAAACGCCGTGGCTCCGGTGCCGCATGGCTTGTCGTAGTAGTCGATAAAGCGCTGATCGGCGAGGTAGCCGTGGGCGAGCCCCAGATAGGCCTCGTCTTGGGGCTCGCTGCCCCAGTTGAGAGCTATCCAGCGGTGATGCATCGCGACGAGCTTGCGAGCCTCGCTTCCATCCGCATCGCCGTCGCCCATGGCAATCGAGAGCTGACCCAGAATAGCGCGTTCAAGTTCCTTCATGTCGTTCCATGTCTGAGGATTCATGTCCAGTAACGTTTCGTTTGCTGCATCGATAGCCTCATCGCCATAGCGCGACCGCGCCTCGGCACCGTAGCGCTCCTCGTTTTCCTGCACGGTGTGCCAGCGCTCCAGCTGTGGCAGCACGGCTCCCATGAGCGAGACGGCTTCGTCGAGCGACATACCGGTGTTTTGTGCCAGCCGCGGGGCACAATCTTCAATCATCGCCTCCATGGTGGTGTCGTAGGTGTACTTACCGTGGTCGTAGCACCACTTGCAGTAATGGTCGGTCGTGGCGCCCGTGGCGTCGGTGCCGCAGTCGTCGGGCGTGAGTATCATGCCGCAGCTCTGGCAATAGCGCTCGGGCATTTCGAGCAGATGAGACAGGGGCTCGCCGGTCACGGCGGCGATGAGCTTCATCATGTCGATGCCCGGTGTGACCTCGCCGCGTTCCCAACGGCTGACGGCTTGGCGTGTGACGAAGAGCTTGGTGGCGAGCTGCTCCTGGGTAAGGTGATGGACGCGACGGACAGCAATGAGCTTTTCTGCAAAGGCCATAGCGGTTCCTTTCTGCTGGTTGATGGCTTAAGCATACGCGGCAGCAGGTGCCCTTCCAAGCAACCGTTGGTTGCACGACGGGGAACCGCGGCGAAGAATTGCGCGCAACGCCCCACACCTCCATGCCGTACAATGACCGGCATGGAACCTATTGCACACATACATACCGATCTGCCGCAGAAGTTTGGCATTCCGCGCAACAGCTTTTTGGCGCCCCATCTGCAGGGACGCATCGTGTTTGAGCCGGAATTTGCCTCCAGTGCGGCGGTCGAGGGTCTGGACTCCTTCTCTCACCTATGGCTGCTGTGGCGCTTCGAAAACGGAACGCCCGGCGGCACGGCTAAGGACATAGCTGCCGATGCCAAGACGCAGGACAGGTCCGGCACCAACGCAAAATGGTCGAAAACCGTGCGCCCGCCGCGGTTGGGTGGAGCCAAGCGCGTGGGCGTGTTTGCCACGCGCAGTCCGTTTCGCCCTAATCCCATCGGTCTTACCTGCGTCAAGCTCGATCGCGTCGAGCTCACCGACAATGGTCCCATCATCCATGTGCTGGGGGCCGACCTGCGTGACGGCACGCCCATCTACGACATTAAGCCCTATATTCCATTTGCCGACTGTCACCCAGATGCGACGGGCGGCTGGATTGAGGGTACTCCGTGGCAAGAGCTCGACGTCGAGTTCCCACAAGCGCTGCAGGATATGGTCCCGCCCGCAAAGCTCCCTGGTTTGGTCGAGGTCCTTCGCCAAGATCCGCGCCGCGCGGGCAGCAAGCACGAGCCAAACCGCGTTTACCATTTGGCTTACGCCGGGCTTGATATATCGTTTACGGTCGACGGCGCCAGGTTGACGGTAACCGCCATCAACGACGCGCGGGACTAACCATCCGTCCGTATCCGTCAAAAACAACGCCTAACCCCGCTCCAAAACCGCCCACGCTGGTGGACAATAACGCCTACCAAAACAATCAACTTTGCACGGGAGTTCAGCATGAAATACGACTTTAGCTCGCTTATCGACCGCCACGGCATGGACTCCATCGCCGTTGACTCCTGGGGCGAGATCCCCGGTATGGCTCCGAACGCACCCGACGAGGGCTTCGACCGCATTCCCATGTGGGTGGCCGACATGAATTTTGCCACGGTGCCCACGGTCCAGGAGCACATCATTCAGCGCGCTCAGCATCCCATGTTTGGCTACTTTAACCCGCGCGCCGAGTACTTCGACCGCATCATCGAATGGCAGAGCCGCCGCAATGGCGTCGAGGGCCTGCGCCCTGAACATATCGGCTACGAAAACGGCGTGCTGGGCGGTGTCGTGTCGACGTTGCGCGCGTATGTCCAGCCGGGCGATGCGGTGCTGGTCCATAGCCCCACCTACATCGGCTTTACCAAATCCATCGAAGCCGCGGGCTATCGTATTGTCCACAGCCCGCTTAAGCTCGACGATCAAGGCGTGTGGCGTATGGACTTTGAGGACATGGAGCACAAGCTCGCCCAAAACCACATCCATGCCGCGGTGTTCTGCTCGCCGCACAATCCCTGCGGCCGCGTATGGGAGCGCGACGAGATCGAGCGCGCCATGGACATCTATCGCCAGCACGATTGCGTGGTGATCTCGGACGAGATTTGGTCCGATATCATCCTGCCGGGGCACAAGCATATCCCGACGCAGTCGGTGAGCGAGGATGCCCGCATGCGTACGGTTGCCCTCTACGCGCCCAGCAAGACGTTCAACCTGGCGGGCCTGGTCGGCAGCTACCACATTGTCTACAACGAGACGCTGCGTGACCGCATGTGCGCCGTGTCCGACAAGACTCACTACAACGAGATGAATGTCCTCTCCATGCATGCGCTTATCGGTGCCTATCAGCCGCAGGGCTACGAGTGGGTGGACGAGCTCAACCAGGTACTTGCCGGCAATATCGAGTACTTCTGCACGTATGCAGAAAAGCACTGGAAGGGCGTCGCGTTTTCACGTCCGCAGGGCACGTACATGGTGTTTCTGGACTGCACCGAGTGGTGCCGCGAGCATGGCCGCGATATTCAGTGGTTGCTCGACGAGGGGGCGCGCGTGGGCGTGGGGTATCAGGACGGCCGCCCGTTCCACGGGCCCTGCCACATTCGCGTGAATCTGGCGCTGCCGCTTTCGCGCGTGAGGGAAGCGTGCGACCGCCTGGACCGCTACGTTTTTAATGCACGGTAAGCGTGCGCTGCATGTGGGGCCTTCTGCCAAGTTGGCTAGAAGGCCCCGTGTGGTAAGGCATCTGTAACCATTGGGCGCAGACCTGCTGAGAGGCTTACTTTTCTTGAATCTGCTTGCCGCAAAGATGTTCAATTGTAATCTCGTAGAGCTGGACGCCCTTAATGTCCTTGGCGATTTCCTCTTCGACTTCTTCGGCAGAAGGGTAGTACTTAAGCGCGAGCTGGCGAACTTTATCTTCGATAAAAGCGGGGGTGTCATTCGCCAGGCGACAGCGGCCAAAGACCACGGTACTCATAACGTAGGGAGCCCAGTCACCGTCCTGGTACCACTCGTTGCCGTAAACGGTAAAGCAGACCTTGTCATCGCGCTTGAGTGCGTCGACCTTGTGGCCGGCCTTGGCGCCATGGAAATAAATCTTGTCGTGCTCGGCGTCAAAGAAGTAGTTGACGGGAATGGCGTACGGGTAGCCATCGTCGCCGTTGACGGCAAAGACGCCGCGCTTGCAGGTAGCGAGCAGTTCGCGCGCTTCTTCGTCGGTGATGGCGCGCTTCTTTCGACGTAAGGGCCTAAACATCGTTGGCTTCCTTTCTGGTCGTGCGTGGTGGTTGAGCACAAACTATAGCGAAACGGATCCGTTTTTCTTGATGCAGGCGAGCATGTTTTTGAGCTTGTTAAAGTCGAGCGGTTTGGACAGATGGGCGTTCATACCGGCGTCGTGTGCCGCCTTGGCGTCCTCGGCAAAGGCATTGGCGGTGAGCGCGATGATGGGGATATCGGCTGCATCGATCTTCTCGCTCAGACGAATCGCGCGGGTCGCCTCGTAACCATCCATTCCCGGCATCATGATGTCCATCAGAATCGCATCGAAGCTGCCGGCGGGACGGCCAACGTATAGGTCGACCGCTTCGTTGCCATCGGCGGCGCGAGTTACGACAATGCCTTCGCTTTCGAGCAGCGCCTGGGCAATCTCGGCATTCAATTCGTTGTCTTCGGCGAGCAGCACGTTCATGTCGGCGAGCGAGCAGTCGAGCGCCCTCTCGACCGTATCTGCCCGCGTCTGAGGGTTCTTGTCGATATCGAGCGGAATCTGGACGTTGAACGTACTTCCCACGTCAACCTCACTCGAAATCTCAATCGTACCGCCCATCAGTTCAATAAGCGACTTGACGATTGGCATGCCCATGCCGGTTCCTTGGAACTTGCTGCGCGCATTGTCACCTTCTTGTGCAAACGGCTCATAGATATGCTTTAAAAACTCGGGAGCCATGCCAATGCCGGTATCCGAAACGCTAAAGCAAAAGAGCGCGCGCCCGTTATCGAGTGGTTTGGTCTTTGAGCTAAAGGTGACGGAGCCGCCGTGCTTGTTGTACTTAATGCTGTTGTTTAACAGGTTGATCATAATCTGTCGGATATGGGTGGGACTGCCGATCATGTATGGTCCCGTGACGTACGGCAGACTATTGTCCTGCATTGTGATGCCGTTATCGGATGCGCGGAGCTTGCACAGCACCAGCGTATCGTCACAGAGCTTTTTGAGGTTAAAAGGCGCATGTTCCAGTGTTAGCTTGCGGTCTTCGATTTTGCCCATCTCGAGGATGTCGTTGATCAGCGAAAGCAGGTGATTGGCGGCAACGCGCGCCTTGGCACGGCTCTCGCGGGCGACTTGCATATCGCCTTCCTTCAATTCCTCGATCTCGATAAGGCCCAGGATGCCGTTGAGCGGCGTGCGGATGTCGTGGCTCATGCGCGTGAGGAATGCCGTCTTAGCGGCGTTGGCGGCATCGGCTTTTTTGCGCTCGGTTCGAGCGCGCACGAGCGCCCAGATGAGCAGGACGATGCCGACCGACAACATACCGATGAGGGTGGCTGCAATGGCGGTGCGGTTGCGATAAAGGAATTGAAGCGCGTTGGATTCCTGGGCCGTGTACGACGTGGAGGAGAAATTGCTTGCGGAGAGCGATTCTCCGGCATTGATGATGCCCTTGTTGATGATTCCCAGCAGCTCGGGCTTTCCGCGCGAAATCCAGCACGAGAGCTCACAGGTGTCAGGGAGCTCGACCGTCTCGCAGTCCTCGAGATCGTAACGGTCGCCAATGGTTTTTACGCGTGAACTGGGAGCGACGATGCAGTGCGCCGTTCCCTTCCTGAGGGCGTCGAACACTTCATCGTCGGATTGGTATTCAGTTACGGTCGCTGTGGGGAACAGACTTTCAAGTGCATTTTTGTTGATAAACGATGATTTGGTACAGGCGATGTTCTGGAGGTCTTTGTTCAGGTTGCTGCCGGTGTGGATGGCGGTGAGGGACATGGTCCCCAACGATACCGACTGCACAACGCCTATTTGCTCGGCAAACCAGTAATCTCGGTATACCGGCAGCGCAACGTCTATGCTTCCCTTTGACAGGGCCTTTGACATCATCTTGTAGCTATCAAAGGCGACGGTTTTGACCGTAATGCCAAATTTATCGTGCAACGTTGTCGCAAGCGATGCGAGCGAGCCTTCCATTTTGCCGTCTTCGTCTTCGTTGCAGTAGGGGAGTTTGCCCGTAATGTAGCCGAGTGTGATGGTGTTGTCATTTGCTTTGAGCCAGGAACGTTCGGGGCCGTTGAGCGATGATGAACCGCTGTTTTGGGTCGAGTAGTTAGATTTGACTTCGTCGTTATAGCGTGGGTTGACGCGGGCGATTGCCGTCATGGCAGCATTGATGTCGTTCATCAGGTCGGGGCGGCTTTTGGGAACGGCAAAATAGTAGTCGCTCGAGCCGATGTAGAACATGGGGGAGGCACTGGGCGACGAGGTCGTGTCGTTCATGATGACGGCATCGACTTCGTCGTTTGCGAGCGCATCAAAGAGATCGGATCCTCCGTCATACTCCCTGTATGTGCAGGTGACTCCCTCGTTGGCGAGCCACTGCTGGCCAACGAAGGTTTGCATAACGCCAGGGTTGTAGCCGATAGTGAGACCTTGGAGTGCTTGAGGGTCACCCTTTGCGAGGTCGTCACGGTCGGGCCTGGCGTAGATGTAGTAGCGCTCGGTGCCCTCGGGGTTCGAGGAAAAGAGCAGCTTTTGGGCGCGTTCCTCGGAGTAGGAGATGTTGGGCATGAGGTCGATTTCGCCCGCCTCGAGCATGTCCATAAGCTCGGTGAAGGTGCCAGAGACGTATTCGTACCGCCAACCGGGCGTGTAGTACGATAGGGTCTGGAGGTACTCGTAGTCCCATCCCGAGAGACGCTCGCCGGGGGTGCCGTCCTGGAAGCCCTCGTTGTTGACGAGCCAACCAACGCGGACCGTCTTGACCTGCTGATCGGATTCGGCGGCAAAGGCGGGGGCGGGTATGACGGCGCTCAGTACGGCGAACGCAGCAAGCGCGACGGCCAGGGTGCGACATATAACTGAACGAAGGACAGCGGAAGCTCTCACATGCAATCCTAACGAATCGAGACAATACCGCATAAGGATACCAGCTCAGCCTGCCCAGTCGGCAGCTGGTGGTCATTGGGGACGTTCTTAAACGACTAGTCATTTAAGAACGTCCCCAATGACTAGTTCCGTTTGCGGGGGAGGCGTGGGACAATACCGAGCGAACGTGATTGGTTGTCCGTGGAAAGGGTCGCGATGAAAAAGCTCAGGACGCTTGCCGACGTGTTACGCCAGGCTGGCTTTGCGCGCATCACGGGCCTGTTTCTTATCTTCTATCTGCTGTGCTCAACGGCTGTCTGGCTGTCCGAGCCCACGACCCTCACGTTTGGCGATGGTCTCTGGTTTAGCTTTGAGACGGTCTCGACCATCGGCTTTGGCGATATCCCGGCCGAAACGCCGGTCGCCCGCGCTATTACCGTCGTCCTGAGCGTCATCAGCATCTTCTACATCGCCATGCTCACGGGTGTGGCGGTGAACTACTGCAATACGCTCATTAAGCTGCGCCAAAAGGACACCATGGCGCGCTTTATGGACGATCTTGAGCATTTGGAAGAGCTTGATCGTGACGAGCTCGCCGACCTGTCGCGCCGTGTGCGCGAATATCGCCGCCGCCAACGCTAGAGCGGGCGCCGTGCGTCACGACGAGGGGGATTGAATATGAATATCACCGTGTATCTGGGCGCCAGCGTTGGTAACGACCCAGCATTTCTGCCTGCGGTGCAAGAACTGGGCAACTGGATTGGCTCCAACGGGCACGCGCTGGTATACGGCGGGTCCAAATCGGGCCTGATGGGCGCGCTTGCCGATAGCGTGCTCGGGGCAGGCGGACACGTGACGGGCGTTGAGCCGAGCTTTTTTATCGAGGCGGAGTTCCAGCACGAGGGCATCGACGACCTTATCGTTACAAGTGACATGGCCGAGCGCAAAGCCAAGATGATCGAGCTCGGTGATGCGTTCATCGCCTTTCCCGGTGGGACGGGCACGCTCGAGGAGATTGCCGAGGTTATGTCCGCGGTATCGTTGGGGCACCTGAGTGCTCCGTGCATTCTGTACAACCTGGGTGGGTACTACAACGACCTCAAAGCCCTGCTCGGGCACATGATCGAAAAGGCATTGTCGAGTCCGCAGCGCCAACAAGGCATCTACTTTGCCGACGATTTGCGCGAGATTGCCTCGATTATTAACGGATAAGTCTTGAGCCTGATCCGCTATGACTCCCAATGGTGCCGTTTGCAGCGCGGATGGTTGGCTTGTCTGGGCAACGCTCGCTCTACAATAAAACGTATCTATGTCGACTTTGACCGCGGGAGGACCCGATGGATAGCCTTGCCAAACCCAAAAACCGCGCGCTGTTTTTAATGAGCGTTGCCGTGACCGGTGCGTTCGCAGGTGCCGCAGTCTGGTTGTTCTTC
>URNK01000009.1 GCA_900549195.1 uncultured Collinsella sp. | reverse complement strand
CCTACACGCTGCGCGAGATCAAGGGCGGAACCACCAGCAAGGGCATCACCTACAGTGACGCCAAGTACACCATCGAGACCACCATCACGGACAACGGCGACGGCACCCTCAAGGCCGAGCATGTCCTGAAGGACGCCACGGCTGCGACTTTCAAGAACACCTACAGCGTGGCCCCGCTCGATGCGGAGCTCGACTTTGACCTGAGCAAGGTCATCAGCGGCCGCGACTGGACGGATGGGGACGAGTTCAGCTTTACCATCACCGCCCCCGAAGACGCCCCACTGCCCGATCCCGCAACCGTAACCGTGAGCAAGAAGGACGCGAAGGACGGCATTGCCGCCATCAAGTTCGGCAAGATTCACTACGCTGCCGCCGGAACCTATAAGTACGAGATTCGCGAGAACGCGGGCAGCACGGTCGGCATGACGTATGACGCGCATGTCGCAACCGCCGAAGTGACCGTGACCGAGAACGGCGATGGCAGCCTGACCGCCAACGTCACCAAGAAGGAAAACGGACGCTTTACCAACACGTACCGCACTGAGCTTAACTACACCGCTGCCGGCGGTCTGTGGCTCAGCAAGTATCTGGATGGCCGCCCCATGACCGAGGGTCAGTTCACCTTTACCGTGACACCTGCTGACGACGCTTCGGCTCGCGCGCTCGGTCTGCTGCCCGGGGCTAATAGCTTCAAGTCCCCCGCAGCGGCAGAGGCAACGGTCGGACTGATCGACATTCTGGCTGGTCATGAGGTTATATTTACGCAGGCTGACGCCGGCAAGACCTTTACGTACACCGTGGCCGAGAAGAACGACGGCCAGCCCGGTTACACCTACGACGACGCCGTGCGCACGGTGACGATCGCCATCGCCGACGACACCGCCGGCACGCTCACTGCTACGACGACCGTTTCCGGCGGTCCCGAGGGCACGCATGAGACGGTCCACAAGAGTGGCGAGAACAAGGTCGAGAAGGCCCTGGTGCCGTTCCACAACAGTTACAGCGCTACGACCAACACGCCTGGCGGCACCGCCGCTCAGGTCGTTGCCACCAAGACTCTGACCGGCCGCCCGATGGCCGACGGCGAGTTCTGGTTCGGCATCGCCTATCAGGGTGAGCTTGTGGCATACGAAAACCTCAAGCCCAATATCGGCGGGCACGTGAGCTTTGATACGCTGCACTACGACACTAAGATGCTTGCTAATCTTGAGGCTGCTGGGCTTGCTTATCGTACCGATAAGGACGGTAAGCTCGCCTGGACCATTAACTACACGGCCTACGAAGATTTATTCGGGCTGCCGAATGGCGTTTCCGCTACAACGTGGAGCTTTGGCTTTAAGGTTATCGTCGTCGACAACGGTGACGGTACCCTGACGGCAACGGTCGACTACGGCGGCGTCGAGCCCTTGTTCGAGAACGTCTACGGCGCCGACGCCGTGGATGCCGCGCTCACCGGTACTAAGAAGCTCCAGGTTGCCGAGGGCCTGACCCCGGCCGACATCACGGGTAAGTTCACCTTTACCGTGACCGCCGACGAGGCAGGTGCCCCGATGCCCGAGCGCACGACCGTAACCAACGACGCAGCCGGTAACGTGGACTTTGGCAAGATCCACTTTACGCTCGAGGACCTCAACCGCGCTCTGGGCGTGAAGGCCGATGCTTCTGACGACGCATCGAGCGATGCCGAGGCCAACGCCGACGAGGCCGAGGTTGACGCCGACGCTGCCGACACCGACGAGTCCAACGACGAGTCCGAGCCTGCGGCCCCCACCGCTCCGCGCTCGCACACCTTTGCCTATACGGTGACCGAGACCGGCAGCGCCCCTGGCGTGACCAACGATGCCAACGCCACGCGCAAGGTTTCCTATACCGTGACTGACGACGGCGCCGGACATCTGAGCGTCAAGCGCGAAGGCGACGACGGTGCTGCCTTCACGTTCACCAACACCTACAGCGTGACGCCTACCGATTCGTCCGTGACCGATCAGGTCAAGACGGTCAAGCGTCTGACCGGCCGCGACCTTGCAGCTGGCGAGTTCACGTTTGAGCTGCTCGAGGACGGTGCGGCTGTCGCTAGCGGTACCAACGACGTCAACGGTAACGTTACGCTGAGCCCGATCCGCTACGAGGCACCCGGTACGCACACGTACACGCTGCGCGAGGCTTGCCCCAACGCGCTCGGCCTGTACAAGGGCGTCACCTATGACGGCACGACCTACACCGTCGTGACCACCGTCTCCGACAATGGTGACGGCACGCTGACCGCGACGCACAAGCTCGAGGGAACTACCGAGTCGGCTGGCTTTACCAACAAGTATCACGCCATGCCTACGCAGGTTTCCATCGGCGCCATCAAGGTGCTCGAGGGACGCGAGCTCAAGAAGGACGAGTTTAGCTTTAAGCTCGTTGGCGAGGACGTAGAGTCTACGGTTACCAACGATGCCGACGGCAAGATCAACTTTGACAAGTTTGAGTACAGCGAGCTCGGTACGTACGTCTACACCATCAGCGAAGTCAAGGGCGACGAGGCCGGTATGACCTACGACAAGTCCGTCTTTACCGCGACCGTCAACGTGGTCGATGACGGCGAGGGCAACCTCAAGGCGAACGTCGCCTTTACCAAGGGCGACAGGAGCGTCGAGGGTATCGTGTTCAACAACACGTACAAGAAGCCCGAGACTCCTACGCCGACACCCGATCCCGGCACGCCCAAGACCGTGACGAACATCGTCAAGACGGTCAAGGGTTTCCTGCCCACCACGGGCGACCAGCAGGCTGCCGCTCTGCTTATGGCATTTGTCATCGCCATGGCCGGCGTCGGAGCCCTGGTCTGGGGTATCCGTAAGCGCTAGGCACGCTGGCAGCGCCCGGGGCCAGAAGGCCCCGGGCGGCCGGCGGGGAGCCAGAACATAGCCCCACCCCCAGCCCCAGCCGCCACGGAGGTATCTCCCTCCTCCGTGGCGGCGCTTTTGTGCGTAGGCGAGAAGGGTTCGCCACGAAACCGGCCCATCTACTACGTTTAGCCCCTTACCCCCAACCATGCCGAAAAGCGCAAAAACAAAACCGCAGGTAGAACGCCTGCGGTTTTGTTCAAAACGAAGGTATGGTCAGGGGTATCGAGTCAAACGTAGTAGATGGGCCGATTTCGTGGCGGGCGGTTTCGGCTGATCCATTGGGGACGGAGGAAAACGGCTCATTTTGGTCCCGCGAGGCTGGCGGAGACACTCGTGCAGGGCCGCCCGAACAAAACTATGCCGGTTTACTACGATGAATCCGAGATTCCTGACCACACCCGCATTTTTGCAAATATCGCAAGTGTTCTACCTGCGGTTTTGTAAGTGCGCAATTTGCCGTGGTCGGAGATATGCGGTTCATCGTAGTAAACCGGCATAGTTTTGAAATGGCATCAAATTGGCGGCAGCCAGCGGCTAGCCTCGCAGATAGGCGATGGCGATTTGGGTGCGGTTGCGTAGCCCCATTTTGGCTAGGATCGAGCTGATGTGGTTGCGCACGGTGCCTTCGCCCATATAGGCGGTGGCAGCGATCTCCTTGTTGTCGAGGCCGCGGGCGATGAGCTCGGCGACTTCGAACTCGCGGTCGGTCAGGCCGGCAAAGGCGGCGGGCCGGCGGGTCGCGCCGGCCTCGACGTCCGCCCCATCAAAGTTGATATCTTCGATCGCCTTGCCCTCGAGCACGCGTTTGCCGTCCATGACCTGCGCCAACGCCGGCGGAATGGCAGCGACATCGGTCTTGATCAGGTAGCCGCGGGCGCCCAGCTTGAGCGCCGACACAATGTACTCGTCATCCGAGAACGTCGTCAGAAACACCACGCGCGCCGCAGGGTCGTGCTCAAGGATCTCGCGCGCGGCCGAAAGGCCGTCGCGTCCCGGCATCTGGATGTCGAGCAGCGCAATATCGGGTGCGTGCTCGGCGTAGAGCGCCACCGCATCGTTGCCGTTGGCACCGGTGCCCACCACTTCGATCTGCGGCTGGGCGCCCAAGATAATCTTGAGCGAATCGACCACCAAGCGGTCGTCGTCGACAACGATGAGCCTCATCGGCCCTCATCTCCTTGCTGTTTGGGAACGGTGGCAAACACACGCCAGCCGCCGGCGCCGGCACGCGGGCCGGCGGTGAAGGTGCCGCCAAGCGCCTCGATGCGCTCGCGCATGGAGGCGAGCCCCATGCCCTCCGCGGTGCCGCGGCCGCTTGCTTGGACCTCACCCACGCCATCGTCGGTAACAATGAGCTGGTAAAACGACGGATGCTCCATGCACCGTACGGTGACGGTCTGGGCGCAAGCGTGGCGTATGGTATTGGAGAGCGCTTCGCGCAGGACCGCTGCAAAGCAGTTGGCGACGTTTGCGGGCGCATGTTCGGCCATAACTTCAAGCTCAATCTGCGGGCCGCCGTCCGAGCGTGTGCCTTCGACAATGCGTTCGAGCTGCACGGAAAGGTCGACGGCGTTGTCGTTGAGCGCGTGGACGCTGGCGCGCACAAGCTGGAGCGCCTCGTCAACCGTGCGTTTAACGTCGGCGAAATCGGCGGCGACGCCAGGCTCGTCGGCGTGGACCACGCGTAGGGCTTCGGCCTGCAGTGAGGCGCGCGTGAGCTGGTGCCCGACGTTATCGTGGATCTCGCGCGCGATGCGGGCGCGTTCGGCGAGCGTCGCGAGCTCGACTTCGTAGTCCTGGCGATCGGCAAGATCGCGGTTGCGCGCCTCGAGCGCGAGGGCTCGTTCCTGCAGCTCGTCGCGGGTGCGGCGCATGCGCCGCTGCTCGCGCTCCAACTGGGCGGTGCGTAGCGATAGCAAGGTGGCGGCAACCGAAAGGATGGCGGTCAGCAGGAGCGTTCGTGCGGTAAGCGCATCGGCGCGAAGGTCCGCGACGAGCGCAAAGGCAAAGACGGAGCCAATGCCCAACGCGACCCAGGCGTGCTCGCGGCGCACGCGTCGCGCGATGTCATAGAGGGCGAGAGGCGCAAACGGCACAAACGGCGGCACGAAGACAGCCGCGATGATGCAGGCGTAGCTCGCTGCCTCGCTTGCGCGTCGGGTGCGTTTCCCCTGTGCGACCTCGGCCAGCGAGGTGGCAATAATGCCAAGGCAAAACGCCACAACCAGACGAGCGTCCACGGCAAGACCCATGGCGGCCGCAATACAGCACGCCAGCGCGATCGATTTGTCGAAAAGCCTGTTCATACGGGTATTGTACGCGAAGCTGCGCGTGGTGGAGGGGCCGCCTAGCGCAACCGTGACATTCCTCCCGCACGGTGGGGCGGTCGCGTCAGCGGGCCACGCGACCGAGCCCCCGCACTCGTGACAAAGCTCACTGGTGCGCGCCGTCCGCTCCTGCGATGATGCAATCGTACCGGGCCGCAATCAACAGAAGGGCCGCCTCATGACAGACATCGTCCACGTCGAAAACCTCGTCAAGCGCTACGACGACCTTATCGCGCTTGACCACTTTAACCTCAGCATCGCCCCCGGCGAGATCTTTGGCCTGCTGGGCCCCAACGGCTCGGGCAAGACCACGTCCATCAACTGCATTCTGCAGCTGCTCGCCTACGGCAAAGGCACCATCGAGCTGTTCGGCGAGCCCATGACGCCCGCCCGCTACGACCTCAAGCGCCGCATCGGTGTGGTGCCGCAGCAGGTGGCGGTGTTTGACGAGCTTACGGTGCGCGAGAACATCGACTATTTCTGCAGCCTTTACGTCAACGACCGCAAGCGCCGCCGCGCGCTGGTGGACGAGGCGATCGACTTTGTCGGGCTGGGCGACTTTACCAAGTTTCGCCCCGGCAAGCTCTCGGGCGGCCTGGCGCGTCGCCTCAACATCGCCTGCGGTATCGCGCACAAGCCCGAGCTCATCTTCTTTGACGAGCCCACGGTGGCGGTCGACCCGCAGAGCCGCAACGCCATCCTGGAGGGCATCTGCCGCTTGCGCGACGAGGGCGCCACGGTGGTGTATACCAGCCATTACATGGAGGAAGTCGAGCAGATTTGCAGCCGCATCATGATCATGGACGGCGGACGTGTGCTGGCGCAGGGCACCAATGACGAGCTCAAACGCATGATTCAAATGGGCGAGCGCGTGACTGTCGAGGTCGGCGCCGTCGAGACCGCCACGGTCGAGCGGCTGCGCGCCCTCGAGCACGTGCTTTCGGTTGAGCTGTCCGGCGGCGAGCTCGTCTGCACCTGCGAAGCGAGCCCGCACAATTTGGTCGACATCCTCGACACGCTGCGCGCCGCCGATGTGGCGCTCGGCCGCGTGTGGAGCGAGCCGCCGACCCTCAACGACGTGTTCCTCGAGATCACCGGCCGCGAGCTGCGCGACTAGGGGGCAGTCATGTTCAACACCATCATCACTACGGTCAAGACGCTGCTGCGCCGGCCGAGCACGTGGGTCTGGGGCGCTCTCTTTCCCATCGCACTTTCCACGATGTTCATGTTTATGTTTGCGAATCTGAGCTCTGACGGCACGGTCGACCCGGTACCGGTTGCCGTCATAGCGGACGAGGCCTGGGACGCCTCGACCTTTAAGGACGTGGCGACGTCGCTTGCCAAGGAGAGCGACAATCAGCTGCTCGAGATCCACGAGTGCGACGACGCAGCCGATGCGAACCGTGTGCTTAAGGCCGGCGAGGTCGCGGGCATCTATACGGTCGACGACGCGGGCGCACCCAAGCTCACACTGCTATCGAGCTACGACAGCTCGCGCGCATCATCGGTGCTCACCGATCGCAGCATCCTGGAGACGGTGGCAAGCTCGTATACACAAAATGCCGAGCTCATGTCCCAGATTGCCCAGGACAACCCGGCGGCACTCGCCGACCCCGAGGCGGTTGCGCGCGCCCTGTCGCTCGAGGGCGGCACCCGTCGCGTGAGCCTTACGCGCACCACGCCCGACGGCACGGTCATCTACTATTACGCGCTTTTTGGCCTGGTCGCGATGATGTCTGCCGAGTTTGCCGCCTTGAGCGTTGTCGACCTGCAGCCCAATCTGTCGGGCCTTGGCGCGCGCCGCTGCGTGGGCGGCCTTTCCAAGACGGCGTCGCTGGCCGGCATTTTTGTCGGCTCGTGGCTGGTCTCCTTTGCTTCGATGGTGATCGCGATCGGCTACGTGCGCCTAGTCGTGGGCGTCGACTTTGGCGGGCGCGAGGGGCTGTGTTTGGTGGGCGCCGCCGCTTCCGCGCTTGCCGCCACGGGCTTGGGGCTCTTTGTGGGCACGCTTCCCGTTAAGGGCGGCAAGGCGTCCAAGTCGGGCATCCTCACGGGCTTTGCCACCACGTGCGCCCTGTTCGCCGGCCTCTACGGCGAGCCGGCGATGGCGCTTGCCGACGACGTCGCCCGCGCCTGCCCGGCCGAGTGTTGGCTCAACCCCGTCAAGCTTGTCTGCGACATGTTCAACCGCCTGTATTTCTTTGAGGACTTGGGCCCCTTTGTCGTTCGCGCCGGCGCGCTGGTCCTCATGACGCTGGTGTTTGTCGCCGCCGCTACGCTGATCTTTGGAAGGAGCCGCTATGAGCACCTTTAAGACCGCGCTTCGCATGGCGCTCGCACACCCGCTCTATCTGCTTATCTACACGGTGTTCATTTCGCTCATGGGCGTATTCATCGCGGCATCGGTGAGCTGGAACTCGTCGCAGCTCACCGAGTACAAGCCCTACGACACCAACGTGATCGTGATCGATCGCGACGACAGCGATCTTTCGCGTGCGCTTACCAAACATCTGGGTTCGCGCTTTGAGCTGGTCACGGGCGTCGGCGACGACACCTACGACCTCGCGGACGCGCTCTCCAAGAGCAATAGTGCCAAGGGCAGCGCCGACTGCGTGTTCTTTATCCCGGAGGGGTTCGAGGACGACCTGGTCGCGGCTGCCCGCGCGAGGGAGGCCCTGCCCAAGCTCGACGTGACCTACGGTTCCGGCACCATGGCGGCGGCGCTTTCGTCTGCCGAGGCCTCGCGCTGGATCTCGCTCGCGGGCGCTGCGGCGGCGCTTGAGCCCGCTGCTTCTAACGGCGATGTTGCCAAGGCCGCCGAGCATGCCGCTGCAAAGCGCGCGGAGGTCCAGATCGAGCAGGTCAAGGTCGACTCGACGGCTGCCGCCACGCTCGAGTCGTATTTCAACTTTGGCGCGTACGCGATCATCTCGTCGGTCATCGTGTCGGTGGGACTAGTGTTCTCGGGCATGAACGAGCCCGAGCGTGTGCGCCGCATGGAGGCCGGCCCGGTCTCCGAGCGCCAGCGCTCGCTTGCTGTGTTTGCGGCCGCCGCCGTGCTCACCGTCTGCATCTGGTTTGTGTCGAGCATGATGGGCGTTGTGGGCTTTGCCGGCGCGGTCGCCGAGGTCGGCGTGGGCCGTGTGTGCCTGGCGCTGGCAGCGACGTTTGCCCTGGCGTGCACGCCGCTGGCCGTTGGCTTTGCCCTTTCGAGCCTGGGTGCGCGTGAGGAGCTGCTCAACGGTGTGGGCAACCTGCTCGGCATGCTCATGACGTTTTTGGGCGGCGCTTGGATGCCGCTGTCGCTCATGGGCTCGGCCGTGCAGACCGTGGCGCACTTTGTGCCGACATATTGGGTGAACGATGCGATCAGCAAGGCACTTGCCTCGGATCTGACGTCTGCCGTGCTGAGCGACATCGCCTGCGATCTGGGCGTCACGGTGCTCTTCGCCGCCGCCATTGCCGCCGTAGGTCTGGCCCACGCACGCGCCAAATCCCGCGCCTAGCCACCTAGTCATTTAGAGCGTCCCCAATGACCAGTCTGAAATAAATCCCGAGCCTCGCTCCAAAATAGTTCGCCATGGTTTACTATTACGCTCATAAAGTAGCAATAGGCTAACAATGGGGGATAGCATGGCGACGAAGCAAGCCTACGTCCAGGTCAAGGGGCTCAAGAAGCACTACGGCGATGGAGATGCACGCCTGACGGTGCTCGACGGCATCGACACGTCCATCAACCGCGGAGAGATCTGCGTCATGCTGGGGCCTTCGGGTTCGGGCAAGTCGACGTTTCTTAACCTGATCGGCGGCCTGGAGGATGCCGACGGCGGCTCCATCATGGTGGACGGCTGCGACCTCACGGTGCTCAAGCCTACCGACCTGGGCGAGTATCGCCGCCGTGAGCTGGGTTTTGTCTTCCAGTTCTACAACCTGGTGCCCGATCTCACCATCAAGGAGAACATCGAGGTCACGGCGCACCTGTCCAAAAACCCGCTCAATGTCGACGACCTGCTGCGTTCGCTGGGCCTCTACGAGCACCGCAACAAGTTCCCGCGCCAGGTCTCGGGCGGCCAGCAGCAGCGCTGTGCCATCGGCCGTGCGCTCGTCAAAAACCCGGGCCTGCTGCTGTGCGACGAGCCCACCGGCGCGCTTGACTACAAGACGTCCAAGGAAATCCTGCAGCTCATGGAGGATGTCAACCGCACCTACGGCTGCACCATCATCATTGTCACCCACAATGCCGCCATCGCGCACATGGCCAATCGCGTGCTGCGCCTGCGCGACGGGCACATCGTCGAGGATGAGCTCAACGAGTCGCCCGTTGCGGCCGCCGAGCTCGATTGGTAGGCGGCGCCATGACACCTCTCGCAAAACGTCTCCCGCGCGAGCTGCGCCGCAATATCGGCAAATACCTGGGCATCTTTTTGCTTATGTGCGGAAGCACCGCTCTCACCTCGGGATTTTTGCTCGCAGCGCATTCCATCGGCTGCCTTATCGATGACATGCGCGATGCGTACGCGATTGAGGACGGCCGCGTGACCACCTCCTTCGAGGCTACCGACGATCAACTCAAGGCCGCCGAGGATGCAGCCGGCGACGTCGGCGGCGTCACGCTCTACAAGAATTTCTCCATCGACGCCATCATCAAAAAGGTGTCCGGCGACGACGGCACCAAGCGCACGCTGCGCACCTATGCGCACCGCACCAAGGTCGATATCGCGTCCTACTGCGAAGGCAGGCAGCCTAAGGCGGACGATGAGGTGGCAATCGACCGTGTCTTCGCCACCAATAACAACCTGTCCGTGGGCGATAAAGTCGAGCTCGAGGGTCGCACCTACACCATCTGCGGCATCATGACCCAGCCCGATAGCCAGGCGCTGTTCCTCAACAATTCGGACTTTACGGTGAACACCATCACGTACGGTGTGGCCGTGGTCACCGACGCCGGCTTTGCCGCGCTTAAGGACGCCGGCGGCGCGCCTGCCTACACCTACTCCTTTACCTTTACCGATCGCGATCTCTCCACCGCGGATCGCGTCGATGCGGAGCAGGATATGGTGGAGGCGCTCACCGATGCCGATGCACGCGTGGATGACCTCATCGACGCCGATTCCAACCAGGGCATTGGCTACGCGCGCGACGACGTAGACGGCGACTCCATGATGTGGATGACGCTGCTCGACATCATCATCGTGATCATGGCGTTCGTCTTTGTGGTCCTTACCGACGCCACCATCGAGGAGGAGAGCGCCATCATCGGCACGCTGCTCGCCAGCGGCTATCGTCGACGCGAGATCGTGCTGCACTACCTTGCGCTTCCCGCCATCGTGGGCGTGGTCGCGGCGCTTTTGGGCACTGCGCTCGGCGTCGTGTTCTTTACCGAGCCCATGCGCAGCCTCTATTACGGCTCGTACAGCCTGCCGCCCTTCCAGGTGTACTGGAGCTGGGAGATCTTTGTGAAGTGCGCCGTGGTTCCCGCCGCTGCGCTCATCCTCATCACGCTGGTGGGTCTGCTTCGCAAGATGGGCAAGACGCCGTTGCAGTTTCTTCGCCACGAGGCGAGCGGCAAGTCTGGCACCAAGCGCGGCCTGCAGCTGCCGGAGCGCATGGGCTTTGTCTCGCGCTTCCGCCTGCGTATCTTCCTGCGCAACCTGGGCAACTTCGCCACGCTCTTCGTGGGCATTGCGTTTGCCTCGCTGCTGCTGCTCTTTGGCCTGGCGATTCTGCCCACGATGACGCACTACGCGGACAACCTCGAGACGAGCCTGGTCGCCGAGCACCAGTACACGCTCAAGGCTCCGCTGGAGCTCGAGGGCACTGCCGAGGAGCGCGAGCAGTGGTCGGCACTCGAGTGCTTGCAGTCGGTTGACGGCGCGCTGCTTTCTGCCGCCCAAGATGCCGATGACGAGCTCGACGACGCGGCCGATGCGGCGCAGGCGGCAGCCGATGCCGCGACCGCATCCCCGTCTGCCGAGAGCCTGGCCGCGGCGCAGGACGCGCTCGCCAAGGTCCAGGACAAGAAGGATGCGCTTTATGCGCGCCTCGATGACCTTGCCGATGCTCTCGGCTGCGACCACGATGAGGCTATCGACCTGATCGACAAGGCCTCTAAGATCGACACTGACAACGACGATATCCACCCGGTCAATACGACCGATAACGGCGCGGGCGCAATCGCACAGGCCGAGAAATACGCCGTCTACCAGCTGCAATACGACCGCGGCGACGGAAATGGCGAGGAGACGATTTCCATCTACGGCATCTCGCCCGATTCGCGCTACTGGAAAGGGCTGGACGTCGGCGACGGACGCGTCGTCTTTGGCGGTGGCTTGCTCGACAAGTTTGGCTGGAGCGAGGGTCAGAAGGTCACCCTCAGCGACAAGTACGAGGGCAAGAATTATTCCTTTGAGTACGTGGGCAAGGACTGCGTTTGGGGCTCTAAGTCGGATATGAATGTCTATATGAGTATCGAAGACTTTAACGAGCTGTTTGACAACGATGCGGCCTACTTTAACGGCTATGTGAGCGACGAGAAGCTCGACCTCGATGCTCGTTACTTTGCCGGCGACACCACGCCCGACGACATGCGCGCCGTGGGCGACCAATTCATCGGCATGATGAGCAAAATGATCGGAATGATGGTTGGGCTTGCGGTGTTCATCTTCTTGCTGTTTATGTACCTGCTGACCAAGGCTGTGATCGACCACAGCGCCCGTTCGATCAGCTACATGAAAGTCTTTGGCTATCGCGATAGCGAGATCTCGCATCTGTACATCCGCTCGATCACGCTGTGCGTGGCGGCGTCGCTCGTGCTGAGCCTGCCGGTCATTATTGGCTCGCTCACGGCCATCTTCCGCTCGATGCTGCTCGCCTACAACGGCAATATCGAGATCTATGTGCCCGCTTGGTCCATGGCTGCGTGCACAGGAATCGGCTTTGTGACCTACCTGGTCGTGGCGCTGCTGCACACGCGCTCCATCAAGCGCGTGAGCCTGGCCGAGGCCCTCAAGGTGCAGGAGTAGTCCCTTATTGGTCATTGGGGACGCTCTTAAACGACTAGTCGTCGGGGACAGTCTTTGCTGACTTGCTGGCTCGTCGGCCGTGCTGGCAAGGACTGTCCCCAACTGCCGGCAGGAAAGGAACGTCCCTAGCTGCCAGGTGGCGAGGCACTCATTTAAGTCCGTCCCCAATGAGTGGTTTCAGCCATTTAAGTCTGTCCCCAATGAGTACCCAATGACTAGGTGCCGTACTTGACTTTAACTCTGCTTTAACTGGTACCATCCTCTATGTCTGTAACGCCATATAGACCGAGGGGATAGATCTATGACCGCAACTGCACCCGCAGCACCCGCTAAGGTGTACTTCACCAACCTGCGCACGCATGCTCGCGAGAGCCAGCTCGACAAGCTCAAGCGCCTCATCCGTCACGCCGGTATCGAGCAGATCGACTTTGAGAACAAGTTCGTCGCCATCAAGATTCACTTTGGCGAGCTGGGCAACCTGAGCTTTTTGCGCCCCAACTACGCCCGCGCCGTCGCGGACGTCGTGAAGGAGCTGGGCGGCAAGCCCTTCCTCACCGACTGCAATACGCTCTATGTCGGTAGCCGCAAAAACGCGCTCGAGCACATCGATACCGCCTACCAGAACGGCTTTACCCCGTATGCTACGGGTTGCCAGATCATCATCGCCGACGGCCTCAAGGGCACCGACGAGGCGCTCGTCCCGGTCGAGGGCGGCGAGTACGTGCACGAGGCCAAGATCGGTCAGGCGCTCATGGATGCCGATATCGTGATCAGCCTCACCCACTTTAAGGGCCATGAGCAGGCCGGTTTTGGCGGCGCCATGAAGAACCTGGGCATGGGAGGCGGCAGCCGTGCCGGCAAGATGGAGCAGCATGCCGCCGGCAAGCCGAACGTCGCGACCGAGCACTGCGTTGGCTGCCATGCCTGCGAAAAGATCTGCGCGCACAACGCTATCTCGTTCAACGGCACCCGCGAGCGCGAGCTTGCCAGCGGCGCTACTCGCACGGTGCACGTGGCTGCCATCGACCACGATCGCTGCGTGGGCTGCGGACGCTGCATTGCGGCATGCAACCAGGACTGCATCAAGCCCGGTTATGAGGCCGCGGCCGACGTGCTCAACTGCAAGATCGCCGAGTATACGAAGGCCGTCGTCGACGGCCGCCCGAGCTTCCACATCTCGCTTGCCATGGACATCAGTCCCAACTGCGACTGCCATCCCGAAAACGATACGCCTATCGTCAACGACATCGGCATGTTCGCGAGCTTCGACCCGGTCGCCATCGACCAGGCCTGCGCCGACGCCGTCATGGCGTCTGAGCCGCTGCCCAACACCGAGCTCACCGATAGCGCGGCCAAGATGGAGCACAACCACGAGCATCTGGAGGGCGAGCAGGCCAAGGATCCCTTCTGCATCACGCATCCCGACACCGACTGGCGCGTGTGCATCGCGCACGCCGAGAAGATCGGCCTGGGCACGAGCAAGTACGAGCTCATCGAGGTCAAGTAGCACCTAGCTATTAGACAAAACAAGCGCCTTTGTAGCACAACTGTTAGCAAAAGCCGCCCGTGAGCACAGTGCCCACGGGCGGCTTTTCGGAAGTGCTAGGGGGTCAGATAGGCCAGTAAACCGTACTATTTGCCTAAAAATACTCGTCGAGGAAGTCGTCGACCGTGTCCCAGTAGAGTTCGGGGTCGACCTGCGCGCTCTTGGCGTGGGTGGCGCCATGGACGGTGAGCTTTTGCTTGACCTTGCTGGCGCACGCGTCGTAGTTTTGGTCGAGCATGCTGTACGGCACAAAGGTGTCTTGGTCACCGTGGATAAACAGCATGGGAACCGTCGCGCGCTTGAGCTGTTCCACGCTGCTCGCCTTATGAAAGTCGTAGCCCGCGCGCACGTTGCACACCAAGTTTGCTACATCGAGCAAGGGAAAGCTGGGCAGGCCGAACACGTCCTTGAGCTGCAGAGAAAACTCGTCCCAAACACTCGTATAACCGCAGTCCTCGATAATGCATTTCACGTTTGCGGGCAGAGGTTCCCCCGCGACGTTCATGGCGGTCGCCGCGCCCATGGATTCGCCAAAGACCAGGATGCGCGCCTTGGGGTCAGCCTGAACGATTCGCTCGATCCATGCGACGATGTCGAGGCGCTCGGGCCAGCCCATGCCGATATAGTCGCCGCCGGAGCGCTCGTGGGCGCGGGCGGCGGGTGCGAGTACGTTCATGCCACGGTCGTGGAAGCGTTTGGCGTATCGGGCCATACCGATGGGCTCGTTGGTATATCCATGCAGGCAGACGGCGTAATCGTGGGTGTTCTCCGAGGCAGTAAAATACCAGGCGGCGAGCTCTGTTCCGTCATCTGCGGTGAGGCCGCTGCTCTCGCGGTTCTCTTTAAACCATGCCCGCGCCTCGGCATCCTCGGCATCCGGCTGCTCACTTTCTTTGTCGTTCTTGCTATCCTGCATCATCTTCATGGTGTATGGCGCGCGGGGATTCAGCGCGAAGTCAAACAGAAAGTTGCCGGCAAATCCGAGCAGCGCAACGACAGCCACCAGTGCAACGATGCCGGCTATCTTGAGCTTTCGATGGGAACGTGCGTTTTGAGACATTAGAAGCTTTCCTATAAGATGTTAATACATCAACATTTAATGCAAGCGCATTATGGACGTTCGCCGTTGATGCGTCAACAGACAAAGAATGGGTAAACAAAGGGTCACGTATGGTGCAAATTTCGCACGTACCTAGACGCTTTGATATAGTGTTGAGAACTCTTTACGTTGGAGGATGTAACCGGCATGTCCGATTCGAGCGACAGTTCTAAGCCGCGACCCAAGACCGCGGCCGTTCCACACTACACGGTGGGCGAGGAGATCATGAACTCCGTCACCCATGGTGTCGGCTGCCTGCTGGGTATCGCGGGCCTGGTGCTCCTGATCGTATTCGCCGCCCTGCGCGGCGGAGGCCCGGCCCACATGGCCGCGGCAATTGTCTATGGCGTCAGCATTATCCTCGAATACCTAGCCTCCACGCTCTACCACGCGATTCAGCCCGCGCGCGCCAAGCGCGTGTTCCGCATTATTGATCACAGTTGCATCTACCTGCTCATTGCGGGCAGCTATACGCCGTTTTGCCTCATCACGCTCGCAAACGACGGCGGCCCTGCGCTGTTCTTTGCCGTATGGGCCATCGCCATTATCGGCATCGCCCTCGAGTGCTTCCTACGCGAGCGTCAACCGCACTGGGTAAGCGGCCTGGTCTACCTGCTGATGGGCTGGCTCGTCGTCTTTAAGCTGCCTGAACTTGTGGCGCTGCTCAACCCCGTGGCACTTGCCCTGCTCGCCGTCGGCGGCGTGTGCTACACCGCGGGCGTGCCGTTCTATATCGCCAAAAACGTGCGCTATCTGCACAGCGTGTTTCACCTGTGGGTGCTCGCCGGCAGCATCTTCCAGTTCATGGCGGTGATCCTCTTCGTAATCTAGCGACCACGCCAGCGCCCGTGCCCCCGCTCGGTCGCCAGTGCAATTGCCGTATCCGCCACCAACGTTTTAATCCGACGTCCCGAATCTTGGAGGTTCGAGAAACTCCCGATGGACATAACCATCTCCCTTATCACCACCCTCGTTTTGACCCTCATCAACGGCTACTTCTCTATGTCCGAGATGGCGCTCACCACGGCCAAGCGCGCCGTGCTGGAGCACGAGGCCGAGGAAGGCGACAAGCGCGCCGAGCGTGCCATTAAGCTGGCTGCCGACTCCGACCAGCTGCTCGCCACCATCCAGGTCGCCATCACGCTCGTGGGCTTCGCCTCGTCCGCCGTCGCCTCGACGAGTCTGTCCGACCCGCTCGCCACGTGGCTCATGAGCTTTGGCATCGCGCCGCTCTCCACCATCGCGCGCGGCCTGGCGCCGGTCATCATCACCGTCGCGGTCGCCTTCGTGTCCATCGTGATCGGCGAGCTTGTGCCCAAGCGCATCGGCCTGGCCAACGCCGAAGGCGTGTCCAAGCAGGTCGTGGGGCCGTTGTCGTTTTTCCAAAAGATCGCTCGTCCGCTCGTGTGGCTGACCGGCGCTTGCTCCGATGGCCTGGCCCGCATCCTGCGCATCAAGAGTGCCGACGACCGCCAGAACGTCTCGGAAGAAGAGATCAAGTACATGGTCTCGGAGCAGGACGACCTGCTCGACGAGGAAAAGCGCATGATCCACGAGATCTTCGACCTGGGCGACACCGTTGCCCGCGAGGTCATGGTGCCGCGCGTGGACACCACCATGTGCGAGGACGACGAGACGGTCGCCGACGTGCTGTCCACCATGCGCCAGACCGGCTTTAGCCGCATCCCCGTCTATCACGAGGATCCCGACAACGTCGCCGGCATTGCGCACATCAAGGACCTGATTCAGCCCGCGCTCGACGGCAAGGGCGACCAGCCCATCGCCGGCTTTTTGCGCGACGCCACCTTTGTGCCCGACACCAAGGACATCCTGCCGCTGCTGTCCGAGATGCAGACCTCGCACGACCAGATCGTGGTGGTCGTGGACGAGTACGGCGGCACGGCCGGCATTATCACTATCGAGGACATCGTCGAGGAGATCGTCGGCGAGATCGAGGACGAGTTCGACCCCGACAACAAGTATCTCACGCGCCTTTCGCGCCGCGAGTGGCTCGTTGATGGGCGTTTTTCGTGCGATGACGCGATTGAGCTTGGTTGGCCGCTTGAGGAAAGCGATGATTATGAGACCATCGCCGGCTGGATTTTGGAGCTTTGCGACTCGGTGCCCGACATCGGAGAGGTGTTTGAGGTCGCGGGGTACAAGTTTAAAGTGCAGTCGATGCGTGGCCAGCGCATCTCGCTCATTCGCGTGATCGCTCCGGCCGAAACCGATAAGAAGGATTCCGAGTCTTCGGTAGACGAGCCGACGACGTCGGGTGCGGGCTCTGCGAATCCGCACGACGGCGACGAGTAGGACAAGGAAGAGTAGGGGAGAGTTATGGCAGGCCTGTTCAACATCCTTAAGGTCACCGTCAGCGAGGACAAGATTTGCGCGCACGTGCTGGTGAACCCCGGCATGCCGCTCATGACCTCGGAGGACATCGAGGCCACGGCGCGCGTGTACTACCTGGTGCCGGCGATTGCCAAGCACCTGTGCCTGGGCGATTCCGGCCGCGAGTTCCAGGACTGCATGGGCCAGACCGAGCTCTGCCACCTGCTGGAGCACGTGACGGTTGAGCTCATGAACGAGACCGGTCTTGCCGGTAGCATCTCGTGCGGCCGCACGCGCGTAAGCGAGCACGACGAGCGCGTCTTTGAGGTTGAGCTTTCGTGTCCCGACGACGCGCTGGCCATCGGTGCGCTGTCTTCGGCCACCTTTATGATGGACTGGGCGTACCTGCACGCCGACCAGCCTGCCCCCGACGTGGAGGGCACGGTCGCGGGCCTGCGCAACCTGGTGCTGGGCATGCGCGCCGAGGCCGAGGGCAAGGATCCTCACGAGGCCGTCGCCGCTGCGAACGGCGAAGATGCTGCCGAGGACGAGGGCGCTGACGAGGGCGATGTGCCGGTCGACGTCGAGCCCGTTGCCGATGCGACCGCCGAGCTCGTTCCCACCGAGCCCCAAGGCGTCCCCAACTTTGACGACGAGCCCCAGGTGGCGATTGATACCGAGGGTGCGGTTGCCGAGAACCACGAGGCCTCCGCTGCCGTCTTTGGCGGTGCGGCGACGGTTCCGGCAGGACCTGCGCATGAGGGCGGCCTGCCGCTCGTGGACGGCGCCGGCGAGGACCCGGGTGCCACGGTGGCCATGCCGGCTATGCCTCAGGAGTAGGCCTACGCGTTTATCACCATCACATACCTGCGCCTTTGCCGTACGCAGATGAGCGGAGCGGCAAGTGATGCGCTGCGGGTATAATGGACAGCATTCAAACGGTGGGCACCGACGTGCCCGCAGGAGAGGAATGATCATGGGTAAGACTTTCAGCTTTGTCTCCGGCGCACTTTTTGGTGCCGCTGCCGGCGCTATTGTCGGCGTTGCTCTGGCCCCGCGCTCGGGCGCCGAGACCCGCGCCATGGCTGCCGATATCGCCAACGACGCCTGGGACAATATGCGCGACACCTACGAGCACAGCGCCGAGGAGGCCCGTGCTGCGGTGAATGACTTTGGCCCGATGGTCGACGCCAAGACCGACGACCTGCGCGCCAAGGTCGACCTGGCCCGCGAGCGCATGGACCAGCTGCGCGAGCAGCTCAACGACGCCATTTCGGGCGGCAACGTGACGCCTGCCGCCGACGTCGTGGTCGAGAACGCCGTCGAGGCTGCTACCGAGGCTGCGGAGCCCTCGACCGAGGCATAATGCGCGCCGGGGATTTTGTCGGCGCCAAGATCTATCGCAAGCCTACCGAGGACAAGCGCACCAAAAAGGACGGCACACCGCGCAGCCCTAAAAAGCTCGGAAAGATTCACTTTCCGGTCTTTACTCCGGGCGGTACGCGCGTGGTCGGCTTTATGGTCCGCCAGTCCGATATCGCGGGCATGATCGAGCGCCCCGACCGATTCGTAGCGCTCGACGCCATTGGTGTCTACGAGGGCGCCATCGCGGTTGACGACGTCAAGGACACATACGATGCCGCCGCCGCCAAGCGCCTCGACATCAACCTGGACGATTGCATCATCTGGGTCGGTATGGACGTGCGCACGGAATCGGGCGACGTCGTGGGCTATTGCTCGGACGTTGAGTTCAAGCCACGCTCGGGCATCGTGCAGGCATTCTATGTGACCGCCGGTGCTGCTTCGAGTGTTTTGGTCGGTGACACGCAGGTGCCGCCGACGATGCTGCGCGGCTACGAGAACGGCGCGATGGTCGTCTCGGACGAGGTCAAGTCGCTCGGGTATTCGGGCGGTGCGGCTGCCAAGGCCGCCGAGGCCAGCGTCGTGGTGGGCGACAAGGTCAAAAAGGGCGCCAAGGTGCTCGACGACAAGGGATCGGTTGCCGTGGACAAGGGCAGTCGCGCACTGGGCAAGCAGCTCGGCAAGACGCGCGGCATGTTCAAGGCCTTTAAGGACGAATACCAAAAGGCGAGCGGAGGCTCGTCAAAAGCTACAAAATAACGACGTACCAAATGATGGGAGGCAAGCCGGAGACCTGTTGCTCCGGCTTGCTGTGTTTATGGGGGAGGGCACATGCGCCAAAACGGATCCAACTTAAACGGGCGTTCGGGTGCGCGTCCGACGGCGCGCCGCGACCTGGGGCAGCTGCCCAGCGGTCAGCGCCGCCGTCGCCGTAAGCCCGGCGCGATGTACCTCAACCATAGCCGCGGCTTTAGCGACCGCAGCGCTCGCATCGGCAACAGCCGTACGCCCCGTCGTTCGTCTCGCCTGCCCTATGCGCTCATTGCCGTGGGCTGTGCG
>URNK01000008.1 GCA_900549195.1 uncultured Collinsella sp. | reverse complement strand
TACACGTAAGGAGTCGTCGGCAGCGTCAGATGTGTATAAGAGACAGTTCCTGTGCCATGGTGATTCCCTTCTACACGCCGGCGGCGATGCCGGTGCGGTCGTGGATAGCGCCATGCGGGCAGACGACGGCGCACATGCCACACGACAGGCAGTCCGCGCCGTCGATATGGGCGCAGTTGTCCTCGATGCGGATAGCGCCGGCGGGGCACTTTTTGGCGCACATGCCGCAACCGATGCAGCTCGTGTCGCAGATCTTGCGGGCAATGGCGCCCTTATCGGTGTTGTTGCAGCGCACCAGGATGTTCTGGTAGCCGGGAACGAAGGCAATCACGCGCTGCGGGCACGCCATGCCGCACAGGCCACAGCCCGTGCACTTGGAGCGGTCCACACGGGCGACGCCGTCGACCAGCGCGATGGCACCGTGGGGGCAGGCCGTAACGCAAGCGCCACAGCCAATGCAGCCTTCGCTGCAGCGGGCGTCGCCGCCTGCGGAAGCACAGCCGCTTCCGCAGGCAACGTAGGCCACGTGATGTTGAATGGATTTGGCCATAAGAGACTCGCCTATTTCTTAAGAAGGTACGAATAGTTGTCGCGCACGGCCCTGATGGTCAGGCGGACGGCCTCGGGCAGACCGGTGTTGACGGCATCGACCGAGACGGTGCGGACCGTGCCGGCGACGCGGACCTTAAAGTGGTCCTCGTCCACGGCCAGGAAGCCCTCGTTCTCGGAGTTCTCCATGTCCTGATCGCTCCAGAACAGGGTGAGCTTGTCCTTGTAGGGACGGCCCTCCTGGTAGGGGCAGAACACGGCGCAGTTGCCGCACTCGTTGCACATACCGTCGACGTGGACGACCTGATGCTTGGCCAGGCCCGGCACCTTAACGGCCACGTTGGCGCGGTTGGGGCACACGTCGCAGCAGACCTCGCACACCGAGCCGCAGCCCAGGCAGCGGGTCTTGGTGCAGTTGCGCTTGTCGCGGCACAGCGACCCCTTGCGCTCGTAGCAGGTGCCCTCGCGGCCAGCCTGCTCGTTGCAATCGGCGTACTTGTTAAAGTCCACGCCGGCGATGGCACGGGCGACCTCGGCGGCGTCGGCAATAGCCTCAACCACGGTGGCAGGACCGCGACGGCAGTCGCCCGCAGCCCAGACGCCCTCGACACCGGTGGAAGTGGCGGCAAGGCGACCGCGACGGTCGTGCTCGACGCCCGCGGCATCGTACAGGCTGGCGTCGATGCCCTCGCCCACGGCGCAGATCACCGTGGTGGCGGGAAGTTCCACGGTCTCGCCCGTGGCGACGGGGCTGCGACGGCCGCTTGCATCCGGCTCGCCGAGCTCCATAACATCGCAGGTCAGCACGGCGCCGTTGAGTGCCTTGGGCGCCAGCAGCTCGCAGAACTCAACGCCGTCGGCAAGAGCAAGATCGAGCTCTTCCTCGTCGGCGGGCATCTGCTTCTTGGTGCGGCGATACACCAGGCGCACGTTCTTCACACCAGCCAGGCGCTTAGCCACGCGGGCCGCGTCCATGGCGGTGTTGCCGGCGCCAATGACTACGACGTCCTCGCCCAGCTCGAGCTTCTCGCCCCTCTTGGCGGCCTCGAGGAACTCCAGCACGTCGAGCTCGGCGCCCTCGCCCAGGCCGGCGGAACCGGGCATCCAGGCACCAGTGGCCACGACCACGTCGGTGAAGCCCTGGGCCTTGAGCTCGTCGATGGACTCCACGCGGGCGTTGAGCTGCACCTTGGCGCCAAAGGCCAGGCAGAGCTCTGCGTCGTGGGAGATATCGTCGCTCGCAATGCGGAACTCAGGAATCACGTGACGGACCACGCCGCCGAGCGAATCGCGAGCCTCAAAGATGGTGACGGGCACGCCGGCGCGCGTCAGGAAGAACGCCGTCGCCAGGCCGGCCGGGCCGCCGCCGATAACGGCAACGTTGCGCTCGCCGTCGTTTGCGATGGCCTGGGCGCGTAGCTTGGGCAGCACGGCGGTCATGGCCTCGCGGGCGGCCTTGAGCTTGCTGGCGCGGATCTGGGCGCCCTCGGGCTCGTAGAACGCACGCTCGCAGGCACGGCCGCAGGGATGCGGGCAGATGGTGCCGGTAATGAACGGCAGGGCGTTGCGCTCGATGATGATGTTGAGCGCGTCCTCGTAGCGGCCCTCGTCAACAGCCGCCAGATAGGCGGGAATATCCTGCTGGATGGGGCAGCTCGTGCGGCACGGCGTGGTAAAGCAGTCGGAAAGCGGGCTCTTGCCGGCGACCTTGCGGTCGGGCAGCGGGCGCAGCGGCTTCTTGTAGAGCGGGTTGGTGAGCGAGTCGGTCTGGATTGCGGTCACGGCCTCGAGCGAGACGCCCGCGAACGGCTTGCCATCCAGGTCGGTAAACTCGCCGGCCATCTGGCTAAAGCGCTCGTAGCCACCGGGCTTGAGCACGTCGGTCGCCAGGGTAACGGGCCAAATGCCGGCATCGTACAGGGCGCGGATGTTGTAGACCGTGGCACCGCCGGAGTAGCTGATGCGCAGTTTGCCATCGAACTGCTCGGTAATGCGGCGGGCGGCCTCGATGGTCAGCGAGAACAGCGAACGGCCGGACATGTACATCTCGGTGGAGGGCAGCTCGTTTCTCGTCACGTCGACGGGGAACGTGTTGGTCAGCTTGACGCCGAACTCCAGGCCGCGCTCGGCGCACAGGGCAATCAGGCGCTCGAACATGGGCACGGCATCGGCCCACTGCAGGTCCTCGCGGAAGTGCGTGTCATCGAAGACGATGTAGTCAAAGCCCAGCTCGTTGAGGCGCTGACGTGCAAACTCATAGCCCAGCAGCGTGGGGTTGCACTTGATGTAGGTGTTGAGGCCCTTCTCGGTGATGAGATAGGTCGCGATGCGCTCGATCTCGGCCGGCGGGCAGCCGTGCAGGGTAGACTCGGTGATGGAGTTGGAGACGCGCGCCGGGATGGACTCGACAAACGCGGCGTCAACATGCTCAAACTTGTCCAGGTTAGCGAGCGCCCACGTGCGGCACTCATTCCAAACCTCGGAGCCGCTGGCGTCCTTCATGCCCTCGATGTAGGCGTCGACCTTGGGGCTCTTGATGCCCTCGAGGTCATAGCCCACGGACATGTTGAAGACAAAGCCGTCCGGGCTGCCCAGGCCGTACTCGCGAGCGATGAGGTGGCAGGCAAACCATGCCTTCACGTACTCGGCAAAGGCCTGCGGAACCTCGAGCTCGGTCGACCACTCGCAGTTGTAGCACTCGTCCTGCGCCACGATGCAGGGCTTGTTCACACACTTGGAGAGCTCCTCGCCGTCCATAACCTGAACGGTCTTGAGCTCAAAGAAGCGGGAACCGGCCACGTAGGATGCCACGATGTTCTGGGCAAGCTGCGTGTTGGGGCCGGCGGCCGGGCCAAACGGAGTCTCGATGCGCTCGTCAAAAATGGGAAGCGCGCCCTCCTGGTTGGTCGTGACCATCTTGCGCACGCCAAAGACGGCGCCCTGAGTCTTGTGCTCCTCGATGATCCAGTTCATCAGCTGCGAAAACGGGATCGGCCTCATGATGTCGCTCATAGTGAGCTCCTCTCTGTAACGCCCGGCGAGACCGCGCGGCGGGCGCAAATACGGTGTAGCGCTAGCACAGCGCCGGCGACCCCGCGGAGGTCGCCTATACGCGCGTCGGATGCGGCGAAACATCCGACGCGCGCGAATCTACTTGTAATTAGTAGGCGCGATCGTTGAGCGTGCTCCAGAGCTTCTTGGACTCGGCCATGGTCCACGCGTTGATCTTGTCCTCATCAATGCCAACGAACTCGCGATCCTTGTACAGGACGCGGCCGTTGATGATGGTGGTGCGGCAGTTTTTGCCCATCATGCCAAAGAGCATGTGGCCGTCGATGTTCTCCTCGCTCAACGGCGTAAAAGGCTTGTAGTCCATAACGATGACGTCGGCGGCAGCGCCGGCCTCGAGCACACCAAGCTTGCGATCGAAGTACTTGCTCGCCATCTTGGCATTGTTCTCGAACAGCATGGTCATGGCCTCGCACCAGCCCACGTTGGGCATAGCGGCGTTGTGACGCTGAATGATCAGGAAGACCTTGAGGCTCTCGAGCATATCGTGAGTGTAGGCGTCGGTGCCCATGCACACGGGAATGCCGCGGCGGAAGAACTCGAGCACGGGGGCACAGCCCACGGCGTTGCCCATATTGGATTCGGGGTTGTTGACGAGCCAGGTGCCGGACTCCTTGACGATGTCCATCTCGGCAGGTGTCACGTGGATGCAGTGGCCGAGCATGGTGTCGGGACCGAGCAGGTTGTGCTGCAGCAGGCGCTCGACGGGGCTGATGCCGCCGCGGTTGAGGCGGGAGTCCCACACGTCATTCATGCCCTCGCACACATGGATGTGGAAACCGGTCAGGCCGTTGTTGGCCTCGGCCATCTTGTCCATGGTCTCGTCCGAAAGCGTAAAGGTGGCGTGACCGCCAAACATGGCGGCGATCATGTGGTTGTCGTTATCGCGACGCTCCTTGGCGGCCCACTGGGCAAACTCGGCGTTCTCGGCAATGGCCTGGTCGCATTTTTCCTGACCGCGGCGGTCGGAGACCTCGTAGCACAGGCACGAACGCATGCCCAGCTCCTGAGCGGCGTCCTTAATGGTAAAGAGGCTGCCCGGAATCTCGCAAAAGCTCGCATGGTGATCGAAGATCGTGGTGACGCCGTCGCGGATGGAATCCAGAATCGTGGCATAGGCGCTGGCCTTGGTGCCGTCGAGCGTCAGGTTGTCGTCGATCTTCCACCACTGCTGCTCAAGATTCTCCAGGAAGTTGGTGGGGTTGCAGCCCTTAATGGCAAGGCCGCGGGCCAGACCCGAGTAGATGTGGGTGTGGCAGTTGATAAGTCCGGGCATGATGAGGTTGCCCTGGGCGTCGACGTACTCGGCATCCGGGTACTTGGCCTTGAGCTCGCGCTCGGGGCCCACTTCGACGATCGTATCTCCGTCAATGGCGACCGCACCGTTGGGAATGAACGGAGTCTGAGCGTTGCGGGTAAAGACGGAACCGTTAGCGACCAGAAGCATAAATGCTCCCTTCAACATCAGGGGCGGGGTTTGACACCTCTGACATGGCGGAAGTGCGAAGCGCCGGCCTACACCGGAAACGGGCCCTCTCCCGTCAACGCTTCACCAAAGGGACGAGCCCTTTGAAGTGCGGCTTGGCGCCGCATGGCGCCGGCGGACGAGGCGATGCGTCCGCCGGCGAATAGCACCGAATTGGTTACTTCTTGCTCTCGGGCAGGACCAGATTCACAGCGGCATCCTTGGCGGCATCGATGTGCTGAGCCACGACCGGCGTCTGCGGAAGGATCAGGTTGAGCACGATGGCCATGATGGCGGTGGGGGTTACGGCGTTGGAGCCGATGACGGTGGACACCCAGGTGGGCATGCCCTCGCCGGCAAGGCAACCGCTGGCCATCCAGATACCCAAGCCAAAGACAACGGAGGTGCCGACGATGGTGGTGGTGCGCTGCGTGAGGCCCTCGCGGGTGAACATGCGCACACCGTTCATGGTGATGGTGCCAAAGACGCCGACGGTCGCGCCGCCGATAACAGGCTGCGGGATGGCGGAGAGCACGGCAGAGAGCTGCGGGAACAGACCGGCGATGGCAAAGACGGCCGCGATGATCACAAAGACCCACTTGTTGACGACCTTGTTGGAGCAGATGATGCCCACGTTCTGGCCAAGGGCGCTGGTGGGAAGACCGCCCAGCAGGCCGCCGACCATAGAAGTGAGGCCCTGGGACACGATAGCGCCAGAGAGCTCGCGCTCGGTGGGCATACGGTCGATGGAGCCCAGGCAGGCGGCGGAGACGTCACCGATAACCTGGATGGCAACCATGGGGAACACGACGGCGAGGGTAATGCAGACCTCGGGATCAAACTCGAGCGCGTAGGGCATGAGCTTGGGAAGAGCGAAGACCTGAGCGGTGGCGACGCTGGAGAAGTCGATCATGCCAAAGGGGATCGAAACGATCATGCCAACGATCATGCCAAAGAACACGGATCCCAGCTTGAGCGTGCCCTTTCCAAAGTTGGCGAGCGCGAAGACGACGGCGAAGGTGATAAGAGCGACGCACCATGCCTGCGGGGTGCCCCACAACGGCGTGCCCATGCCACCGGCCATGTATTTGACGGCCGTGGGATAGAGAGAGACGCCAATGGAGAAGATGACCGTGCCGGTCACGACGGGCGGGAACAGCCACTTAATCTTGCTGTAGGCCAGACCAAAGAGGACCGCGACGGCACCGCCAACGATCTCGCCGCCCAGCAGCGCGCCAAAACTAAAGCCCGAGGCGCCCATGGCCTGAAGGGCCGGCAGGAACGCGAACGAAACGCCCATGACGATGGGCAGGCCGCCGCCAATGCGACGGAAGGGAGCGAAGGCCTGAAGGGCCGTGTCGATCGCCGAAAGAATGAGTGCAACCTGAATGATGTCGGTGCTCTGCTGGCTATTAAAGCCGTAGACGCCGGCCATGATGACCGCCGGGGTAATGATGCCGGCAAACGATGCCAGTACATGCTGAAGGGCACACGGGATCATTTCCTTAACGGGCGGCATGCCTTCGCGAGTGAACAGGGCTTCAGTGCCGTTCGTAACCGTCTCCTGGGTCATTTGACCACCAATCCTCGAAATAGTTGTTTTCGCATCTAACGCTCTATTGTGACGCAGTGCGAGGTTGAGGTTGTGCCTTCGTTGCATATCGTATTAAAGATGATTCTCATTCTCAATAATAATTTTTTGTTATCAGACTATTCTTCAGCTGAGATAATGCATTTCCGCAGGTCAGGAAAGTGTCTGGTCAAAATGACATCTTACTTTTCTTTTGGTCAACCGTTTACCGCTAAATTCCTACCGTTCGTCTGTATTACGCAATGTACCTGCGGATATACGAGTCAATAGACACCGTGTTACCATGATAAAAAATTGTTATGAACACTTCGATAGAACCCAAAGGAGTTGCCCGTGAACGAGACCGTACGCCGCTTTTTGCCGATGGTCGATTTCCTGGAGCAGGTACTCGGTAAGAACAGCGAAATCGTGCTGCACGATTTCTCGGATCCCGACCACGCCATCGTCGATATTCGCAACGGCATCGTGAGCGGCCGTAAGGTCGGCGGTCCCGCCACCGATCTGGCACTCAAGATCATGCACGATGGTAAATATCGCGATCTGCCGTTCATTACGGGCTACGAAGGCCGCGGTGCCGGTGGCAAGACGCTGGAGTCGGCGACGTACTTCATTCGCGAGGACGGCGAGATCGTCGGCATGCTCTGCGTCAACACCGATCTTTCGGCCGTGCGCAACATCAGTGCCATGGCCCAGCAGCTTATGGCCTGCTTTGACGCCGCTCCCGCACGCACCGAGCCCTCCCCCATCGAGGTCGAAAGCCTTTCGGAGTCCACGCAGGAGCTCATCGACCGCAGTATTTCCGAGCTGCTGAGCGCTCGCGGGCTGGATGTGACGTCGCTTGGTCAAAGCGACCGCGTGGAAGTCATTCGCCACCTCAACGGCAACGGAGTGTTCATGCTCAAGGGCGCCGTAGCCTGCGCCGCCACCGCGCTGGGCATCTCGGAGCCCAGCGTCTACCGCTACCTGCAAAAAGTCCGCAAGGAAGGCTAACCCGCTGACTCCTTGGGGACGGAGGAAAACGGATCATTTTTGTCGCATCGCTTGACAAAAGACCCTGCAGTTCACACGCACTGCAGGGTCTTTTTGCATGTCATGTTTAGTTGTTGCCAACCCCTTAGAGAGCGGCGACGACCTCAATCTCGACCAGACCGCCGGCCGGAAGGGCGGCAACCTGGAAAGCGCTGCGCGCGGGGAACGGAGCCTCGAACTTGGAGGCGTAGATCTCGTTCACGGCAGCGAAGTCGGCAATGTCGGCCAGATAGACCGTGGTCTTAACGACATCGGCAAAGGTGGCGCCGGCAGCGGTCAGCAGGGCCTCGACGTTAGCAAGGGACTGCTTAGCCTGGGCCTCGACGCCCTCGGGCATCTTGCCGGTTGCGGGGTCGATGCCCAGCTGGCCGGACAGGAACACCATGTTGCCGGTCTGGATGCCGGGGGAATACGGGCCGATGGCTGCAGGTGCGTTATCGGAAGACACGACGGTCTTGCTCATGTTTTTCTCCTTACGATCAGATAGAGAGCGTGAGCGCGGCGTTCACACCGGGAGGCACAATTCGGTCTGAACACCGCGCTTGATTTGGGATAGTACTCAAGGTTTCCGCGCAATGCAAGATTATTATCACGTTGCGAGAATATTTTATCGCCCAACGGTGCCTGTCGGCCGCTGAACGGCACGACCGGACAGTGAAGCTCAAAATGATCCGTTTTCCTCCGCCACCTATGGATCACCTGATCCGCTGGGGACGGAGGGAAACGGATCATTTTTGCTGCAAGGGCTGCTGAAGACTTTGTCCTGCTTGGGCCACAGGGCTCGTCCGCCGCAACAGCACCACTATACTTTTGAATATCTGAGCATTTTGAAAGGCAGGATATGACCGCAACCGCCAGTAGAACCACCAACCGCAGACCCGAGCTCTTGGCACCCGCCGGAGGCCCGGAGCCCTTTGCCGCCGCGCTTGCTGCCGGGGCAGACGCCATCTACTGCGGCATGGGCAGCTTCAACGCTCGTCGCAAGGCCACCAACTTTACCGACGAGGCCTTTGAGCAAGCCTGCCGAGCCGCACATCTAGCCGGGTCGCGCGTCTACGTCACGGTCAACATCGTCATCAAGCAGTCCGAGATGAGCGATGCGCTGCAACTCATCCATCGCTGCTCCACGCTGGGCGCCGACGCCTTTATCATCCAGGACTGGGGCCTGTTCTTTGAGGTCAAGCGCACGATGCCCGGCATCGAGACGCACATCTCAACCCAGGCGAACATCCACGACGACCGTGGAACCCTTTGGTGCCGCGAGCAGGGCGCCGACCGCGTGACCCTCTCGCGCGAGCTTTCCATCGACGAGATTGCCGCCATTCACGATGCCGCGCCCGATGTGGACCTTGAGGTCTTTAGCCATGGCGCCATCTGCTTTTGTTACTCGGGCCTGTGCCTGCTTTCGAGCTTTGCCATGGCGGGACGATCGGCCAACCGTGGCATGTGCGCCCAGCCCTGTCGCCTGCCTTACGAGCTGATCGACGAGAACGGTCGCGCGCTCTCCCCTGCCGGTCGCGAGCGTGCGCTATGCCCGCGTGACACCAACACCTCACAGCTTGTTCGCCGTCTGTATGACGCCGGCGCCGCATCGCTCAAGCTCGAGGGTCGCATGAAGGCGCCCGATTACGTGTACTCCATCGTTGATGTGTATCGTCACGAAATTGACGACATGCTATCCGGAGCCACCGTTGCCAAGGACGAGGAAGCTGCCCGCCAGCGCCAGCTCAAGCGCTGCTTCAACCGCGACTTTACGCACGCCTATCAGGACGGCACCTCGGGCGACGAGATGATGAGCTATGAGCGCTCCAACAACCGCGGCCAGATTGTGGGCACGGTGCTGGGCAACCGTCTGGCCAACCGCGACGTGCGCGGGCTCAAACCCGACGACCGTCGTCGCCGCGCCGCCATCGCCCGCATTGAGTTGTTTGAGCCCGTGGGCAAGGGCGACCTGCTGGAGCTTCGTCACGACAATGAGTTTGACCAGTTCCTGACCACCATCGCTGCCGAGGATGCCGCTGCCGGCGACATCATCGAGTGCCGCGTGCCCCGCAGCATGCCCGAGGGCTGCCGCGTCCGCGTGATTCGCAGTCAGCGCGCCATCGACGCCGCCGGCGCCGCGCTCAAGCGCGATGTGCTGCGCCGCCGAGCTGTTGACGTGTCCGTCGTGGCGCGCCTGGGCGAGCCGTTTACCGTTACGCTCACCTGCTGCGACGACCCTTCGCTTACGGCCACGGCCACGGGCTTTACCGTCGAGGCTGCCAAGACCCGCGCCGTCGAGGCATCCGATCTGGTTGAGCACGTCGGGCGCATGGGCTCCTCTCCCTTTGAGGCCGCAAGCTTTGACGTTTCGCTCGACGCCGGCTGCGGTATGGGCTTTTCCGCCGTGCACAAGGTGCGCGCCGCCGCTTGTAAGGCGCTGGAAGAGGCCATTCTGGCACCGTACGAGGAGCGCGCGAAAACGCTCGAGCTGCCGGCGATTGTAACCAGTGATTCCCGCCCCGCGCCCGAGCACTACCGCGATGAGCCGCAGATCTGCGCCACCGTCACCTCGCTCGAGGCCGCCGAGGCCGCTCGTGCCGAGGGTGTAACGCGCATCTACATGACCACCGACGCGCTCGATGCGGCCGAGCTCTCCCCCGCCGATGCATTTGAGCAGGGCATCGTACCCGTGCTCGACGAGGTCTGCTGCGCCGTTGACCACGTACGCGTCGACCCGTGGGTTGTTGCCGGCGCCACGGTCGCTATTGGCAACATCTCTGAGCTTGCCCTGGCCGCCCAGGTTGGCGCCACGGCCGAGATTCGCTCTTGCCTGCCGGTGCACAACACGCCCTGCATGGAGGCGCTTGCCGGGCGCGGAGCCGGTGCGTTTTGGCTCTCGCCCGAGATCACGCTCGACGAGATTGTCTCGCTCGGCGCCGCCGCGCCCGCGGCTCTGGGCATCACCGTCTTTGGCCGCCCGCGCGTCATGACAAGCGAGCATTGCATTCTGCAGGTTGCCAACGGCTGCATCCACGATTGCGCCAACTGCCGCCTGCGTGCCCGCAAGCTCTCGCTCAAGAATATCGACGGAAAGGTCATGCCGGTGCGTACCGACATCCACGGCCGCTCACGCCTGTACGACGCCTACCCCATCGACCTCACGCCTCAGGTTCCTCAGCTGCTCGATGCCGGCGTGCGTCGTCTCATGGTGGACGGAACGCTACTCGAGACGGATGAGATCGCCCGTGCCGTCGCTCGCGTCCGTCGCGCCGTCGAGGCAGCTCAAGCCGGCCGCAAGCCCGCCGCCCGCCTGCGCGGGGCGACTTCGGGCTGCATGTTTGTGGGAATTAGCTAACCGAAAGGCTTACACGTGAACGAAGAACCTCAAGTCCTCTACTGCGACGCCTGGCTTATGGCCATCGACAAGCCCGCCGGCATGATCGTCCACGGCGACGGCACCGGCGAGCGCACGCTCACCGACTACGCCAGCGACCTGCTGCTGGCGATGGGCGACGGCTTTGCCGCGACCGACATGCAGCCGCTCAATCGCCTGGACCGTGACACCACCGGCGTGGTGCTGTTCTCGCTCGACAAGCAGACGCAGCCCGCCTTTGACCAGATGATTATCGACCACGCTTTCGAAAAGCACTACCTAGCGCTCGCCGAGGGCAAGATCGACTGGAACGAAAAGCTCATCGACAAGCCCATCGCCCGCGACCGTCACGACAGCCGCAAGATGCGCGTCGGCGCCAGCGGCAAGCCCTCTCAAACGCGCGTGAAGGTGCTCAAACGCCTTAAGAGCCGTCGTGGCCTGCCCACGCGCTCGTATATCGATGTCGAGTTGCTCACCGGCCGCAAGCACCAAATCCGTGTGCACCTGGCAAGCGAGCATCATCCCCTGGTTGGCGACGACCTGTACGGAACGCCGCGCCCCTGCGGCCTGATGCTCCACGCCCACAGCGTGTCCTTCACGCATCCCGTAACCGGCGAGCACATCCACATCGAAGCCCCCTGCCCCTGGGAGCCCTAAACCACCACAATCGGGACAGGCACCTTTGTGGTGGTTTTGCCGCAATGGCTCAGCCGCGGTCCCAAAACGTCTCGATCTGTAACAGTTAGAGCCCATTTTCCGGTCGGTCTGTTACAGATCGAGACATTCGAATCCCCCTCAAGGGAAAATCTCAATCTGTAACAATAACTCGGCAAAATCGGTCCCAGATGTTACAGATTGAGACAAAGGGACGGTGCGGTTCGGAAGTATCTCACTCTGTAACATCTAACCCACTTTTAACGGTCCAGTTGTTACAGACGTAGACAAACCGGTAGACAACGAAAGCGGCAACGCCCGTGATGGACGTTGCCGCTTTTCTATTGAGAAAACTACTCGGTTTCCGTTGCTAACCACCACAATGGGGACAGGCCCCTTTGTGGTGGTTTTGGCCTTAGCCCGTCCCCTGCTGCTAGACCGTGATGACGTTGTCCATTGCCCGGTACTTGGCGGGGACCTCGCCTGTGGTAATAATCGTTGCGTCGCGGAAGTCCGCGAACTTGACGGGCGCCACCATGCCAAATTTACTGGCGTCCGAGATTACGAAGCGTTTGGCGGTATGGCGCATCGAGATACGCTTGACCTGTGCTTCCTCGATATCCGGTGTGGTGAGACCTTGCTCGGCCGCGATGCCGTTGGATCCCCAAAAGCCGCAGTTGAAGTTATAGCGGTCCAGGGTTGCCAAGGCATCGGGGCCAACGAGCGCCTCGGTCTCGGGTTTGAGCTCGCCGCCCAGCACCACGGTACGCATGCCGCGCAAAGCAAGGTGCTGAGCATGGAGCACGGAATCGGTCACATAGGTGACGCCGTCGAGACGCGGAAGATGCTCGATGAGCTTGAGGGTCGTTGAGCCCGAATCGATATACACAAAGCTATCGGGCTCCACCAGGGCCGCGGCACGAGCACAGATGCGCTCCTTGTCATCGTTATGGAGATCACTGCGTTCGCTGATCGTCAAGTCGCGCGTCACGTGCGCGCGCTCCAGACTCGTCGCACCTCCGTGCACCTTGGCGATACGGTGCGCGCGGTCGAGCGTTTGCAAGTCACGGCGAATGGTGGACGGTGTCACGCCCAGGGCCTCGGCAAGTTCCGGCACGGTAACCGAGCCGGCCTGCTGCACCATCGACACGATCGCATTGAGCCTATCTTCCGCAAGCATCGCTTACTCCTCCTCGGGGTACACGACTCCCCAATCGGCGCGGAGCTTGGTCATAAGCTCCATAACATCAGAAGCATAATCCAGCAGCTCGCGCTTGGAGTCGTCGCCGGCAACGGCCTTCTCAAGATCGGCCATCTCATAGCAAAGGGCGTAAGCTTCGGTGCCGGCGTGGACCTCCTCGCGGTGGCCGTCCACAGTCCACACGATGGTCGCGTGATCGGCGCGCGGATACTCGTTGACCTCGATATAGCACTTGTCGAAGCTGATGACCGAGCGCTTGGGCTGCTTGGAGTGGAGCGTAAGGCTCACAACACCCAGCTGCTGCTCGGCGTTACGGCAGACAATGCCGCCCGCAACGTCGACACCGGTCTCACAGGTGTTGCCCAGCGAGACAACCTCAGCGGGCTGGCTCGCCATAAAGAGGCGCATAACGGAGAGCGCATACACGCCAATGTCGAGCATGGCGCCACCGGCAAGGCTACGGTTGTAGAAGCGGTTGGTCAGGTCGCCGTACTCCTTATAGCTGCCAAAGTTGAGCTGAGCGAGATTCATGCGGCCGAACTCGCCGACATCCATGCGACGACGCAGCTCCTGATACAAGGGCATGTGAAGCACCGTGGTGGCGTCCATAAGGACCACGTTGTGCTCGTCGGCAATGGCGCGGGCCTCGTCAAGCTCGGCGGAATTGAGGGTAATGGCCTTCTCGCAGAGCACGTGCTTGCCAGCTGCCAGAGCGGCTCGCAGATAGGTGATATGCGTGTTGTGCGGCGTGGTGATATAGACTGCGTCAATGTCCGGATCGGCGTAGAGATCCTCGACCGTGCCATAGACCTTCTCAACGCCATACTGCTCTGCAAAAGCCTGAGCCTTGGACAGCGTGCGGTTGGCAACGCCCGCGAGCTTTCGGCCGGCAAGGGCGAGAGACTGAGCCATCTGGTTGGCGATAACGCCACACCCAATTACAGCCCAACGAAGCTCGGGAGCCGTAAAGATGTCGTTTGGGAACGGCTGATTCTGGACCGAGGCAAACGCCGCCTTTGCGGCTGCCTCGGCGTCGAGCGGAGCCTGTTTGGAATCTGCCATGATGTGCCTCCTGAGTCATCGGAAGTCCTTCATTTCTAACAAACCTATAGTCGCACAATTGCGCGCGTATCTGCTCGTGTTTGCGTATTTATTTGCTTATCGGTCATTATTTAGCCATAGTTGGCAGATGTTTGCGCGGCTATGCGCATTGTCGCGCAAGGCTATGCGCGTAAATGCGCATGCGACGATCCTTGTGAAACATAAAGGGGCGGAACACCAAAGCCCTAAAAGACAGACCCAGCTGTATTACTTCACCCCTCTGGGGGCATCAGACATCAAAGGATCGTCCCAAACTGCCGGCACATAGAGACTGTCCCCCCAACGACTGGTCATTTAAGTCTGTCCCCAATGAGTAGGGATAGAAAAAGGCCCGGGTGCCGTGGGGCATCCGGGCCTTTGCTAGCAACTTGATGTTGCGGGCAGCTTAGAACTTGTGGCCGCACTTCTTGCAGACGCGCAGCTTGTTCTTGCCGTCCTTCTCGTGACCGACGCGGGTAACCTTACCGCACTCGGGGCAAACGAGATTGACGTTGGAGGCGTCGATGGGAGCCTCCTGCGAAACGATGCCGCCCTGCTGGTTGGCAGCGTTGGGCTTGACGGCCTTCTTGACGACCGAAACGCCCTCGACAACGACCTTGTTCTCGGCGGGAAGAGCACGCAGGACAACGCCCTGCTTGCCGCGATCCTTACCAGAGAGAACCTGGACCTTATCGCCCTTCTTGATATACATATATCTCCCCTAACTACAGGGTCTCGGGAGCGAGCGAGACGATCTTCATGTACTTCTTGTCACGAAGCTCGCGAGCGACGGGCCCGAAGATACGGGTGCCGACGGGCGAACCATCGTTGTTGATGACAACGCAGGCGTTCTCATCAAAGCGAATGTAGGAGCCATCCTTGCGGCGGATCTCCTTAACGGTGCGAACGACAACGCAACGGACAACGTCCTTCTTCTTGACGTTGGCGCCAGGGGTAGCCTCCTGGACAGCACCGATGAACACATCGCCGATGCCTGCATAACGACGCTTGGAACCGCCAAGCACCTTGATGCAGCGAATCTTGCGAGCGCCGGAGTTGTCGGCGACGTTCAGCATGGTTTGCATCTGAATCATGGTAGATGTTCCTCCGAACTAAGAACCGAAGAGAGGTGCGCAGCCTTTATACGGCCCGTGGTATGCAAGCCAGGCATACGCACATCTTCGGAAACGTACAAGTCGTAAGAGCGACTGCTTATTTAGCGCGCTCGACGACCTCGATGAGGCGCCAACGCTTCATCTTGGACATAGGACGGGTCTCCATAACGCGGACGGTGTCGCCCACGCCAGCCGTGCACTCCTCGTCGTGAGCGTGCAGCTTCTTGGAGCTGGTCATCATCTTGCCGTACTTGGGGTGACGCTTGCGCTCGGTGATGGTGACAACGATGGTCTTGGCACCGGAGACGGAGGTAACGACACCCGTACGGACCTTACGCGAGTTACGCGAATCAGTCATGTTCTCTCCTTAGGTCCTACTCGGCGACAGCGGACTTCTCCGCTGCGATCTCGCGGGCGCGCTGCTCCGTGAGGACGCGAGCGATGTCCTTCTTCACGGTGTTGACGCGAGCGGTGTTGTCCAGCTGGCTGGTGGCCATCTGGAAACGAAGGTTAAAGAGCTCGGCGCGCATTTCCTTCAGCTTCTCAACGAGCTGAGCGTCCGAGAGCTCACGAATCTCTGCGGGCTTCATTAGTTCTCCTCCTTGGCGGCGGCGGCGTCCTCAGCAGCCCACTTGGCCTCGAGAGCGGCCTCCTCAGCCATCTCCTTCTCGATGCGCTGCTCAGCGTTCTTGGCAGCAACAATCTTGGTCTTGATGGGAAGCTTGTGCTGTGCAAGACGCAGAGCCTCGCGAGCGACCTCCTCGGGCACGCCCTTGACCTCGAACATGATGCGGCCGGGCTTGACGACGGCCACCCACTCCTCGGGGTTACCCTTACCAGAACCCATGCGAGTCTCGGCAGGCTTCTTGGTGATGGGCTTATCGGGGAAGATCGTGATGTAGACACGACCGCCACGCTTCATGTAGCGGGTCATGGCAATACGAGCGGCCTCGATCTGACGGTTGGTAATCCAATGGGCCTCGAGAGCCTGGATACCAAACTCGCCGAAATGCAGCTCGGTATTACCCTTGGCCTGGCCCTTCATGGAGCCACGCTGCACCTTGCGGTGAAGAATACGCTTAGGGGCAAGCACTACTGACCCCTCCTCTCGGAGTTACGACGACGAGGACGGGAAGAGCCCTCGAGTGCAGGGTTGGGAACAGGCTGGCCCGGGAGCTTCTCGCCCAGGTAGATCCAGACCTTCACGCCGCAAGCGCCCATGGTGGTGCTGGCGACAGCCGTGCCGTAGTCGATCTTGGCACGGAGGGTGTGCAGAGGCACGCGACCCTCACGGTACCACTCACGACGGCCCATCTCGGCACCGCCGAGACGACCGGAGCACTGGATACGGATGCCCTTGGCGCCGGCCTTGCGGGCGGACTGGACAGCCTTGCGCATAGCGCGACGGAAGGCAACGCGGCCCTCGAGCTGCTCGGCGATGGACTGAGCAACGAGGTTGGCGTCGAGCTCGGGGCGCTTGATCTCGACAACATCGACGGAGAGCTGGCCCTTGGAGACGCCAGCGACCTTCTCGAGCTCGGTACGGAGGGTATCGATCTCGGCACCCTTCTTACCGATGACAACGCCGGGGCGAGCGGTGAGGATGATGACCTTCACCTTGTCGCCAGCGCGCTCGATCTCGACGCGGGAGACAGCTGCGCGGGAAAGACGCTTCTCGAGGTACTTGCGGATCTCGAGATCGTTACCGAGGGTCTTAGCGTAATCCTTCTCTGCGAACCAGCGGGAGCGCCAGTTCTCGGTGATGCCAAGACGGAAGCCGGTGGGGTAGACTTTCTGACCCATACAGCTTTACGCCTCCTTTCGAGGAGCAACGACGACGGTGATGTGGGAAGTACGCTTCAGAATGCGAGAAGCGGAACCCTTGGCGCGGGGACGGATGCGCTTAAGCGTCGGACCCTCGTCAACATAGGCAGCGGCGACAACCAGGTTGTCGGCACGCAGACCGTTGTTGTTCTCGGCGTTCGCAACGGCGGAACGGAGAACCTTCTCGACATCCACGGCGACGGCGCGGTCGCAGAAGTGGAGGATGTCGAAGGCCTGAGCGACAGGCTTGCGGCGGATCAGATCGACCACCAGGCGGGCCTTGCTGGGGGAAACACGCACGTACTTAGCGACGGCGCGAACCTCGGTGGCCTCAGTTTCAATAGACTTAGTTGCCATTTACGGTTAACCCCCTATTTGGCCTTGTGGCCACGGAACGTACGAGTCGGCGCGAACTCGCCGAGCTTGTGACCAACCATGGACTCGGTAACATACACGGGCACATGCTTGCGGCCGTCGTGGACGGCGATGGTGTGACCAACCATCTCGGGGAAGATGGTGGACGCGCGGGACCAGGTCTTCACGACGTCCTTCTTGCCAGCCTCGTTCATCGCGGTGATACGCGAGAGAAGGCGAGTCTCCACGAACGGGCCCTTTTTGAGACTTCTGCTCATAAGTGCTTTCTCCTAAAACTCGGTATCCGAAATTACTTCTTACGGCGACGAATGATGTGCTGGTTCGAGACCTTCTTCTTCTTGCGCGTACGAAGGCCCTTCGTCGGCTTACCCCAGGGGGTAACAGAGGGACGACCAGAGGTGTGGTTCTTGCCCTCGCCACCGCCGTGCGGGTGGTCGACAGGGTTCATGACGGTACCGCGGACGGTCGGGCGCACGTTCATGTGGCGCTTACGGCCGGCCTTGCCGATGACGATGTTGGAGTGATCGGCGTTGCCGACCTCACCGACGGTGGCGCGGCAGGTAACGAGGATGCGGCGCATCTCGGAGGAAGGCATACGGACGATGGCGTACTTGCCCTCCTTACCCATCAGCTGGCAGGAGTTACCGGCGGAACGGGCGATAGCGGCGCCCTTGCCCGGCTGGAACTCGACGGCGTGGATGAGCGTACCGACGGGGATGTCGGCGAGGGGCAGAGCGTTGCCCGGCTTGATGTCGGCGTCAGAACCGGACATGATGGTCTGACCGACCTCGAGGCCCTTGGGGGCCAGGATGTAGCGCTTCTCACCGTCAGCGTAGTGCAGCAGAGCGATGCGAGCGGAACGGTTCGGATCGTACTCGATCGTGGCAACCTTGGCGGGCACGCCGTCCTTGTTGCGCTTGAAGTCGATCACGCGGTAACGACGCTTCATGCCGCCGCCCTGGTGGCGGGTGGTGATGCGGCCGTTGTTGTTACGACCGGCCTTCTTGGGCAGGGGCTCGAGAAGAGACTTCTCGGGCTTGGTGCAGGTGATCTCGGAGAAGTCGGAGATCGTCTGCCAACGCCTACCAGCGGAGGTCGGCTTAAGGTGCTTTACAGCCATTACAATCCCTTTCAATAGGAATCCGTTAGCCATCGCAGACAGGGATTCGAGGTTCTGCCTCGGGTGCGATGACACCGGACGTATACACGGTTCCGGGCGTGTCCATTTTATACGCCCAAAACCTTGAGCTCTCGCCTCCCCTATTTGGGAGGCATGAGCTCACTCAACAGCAGCGAGTCTTAGGCCTGGTTGCCAAAGACCTCGATGGTGTCGCCCTCGGCCAGCGTGACGATGGCCTTCTTCCAAGAACGGGTCTTGCCGGCGACATAGCGCACGCGCTTGGTCTTGGGCTTGACCGTCAGGGTGTTCACGCGAACGACCTTGACGCCGAAGATCTCCTCGACAGCGTCCTTGATCTGATACTTGTTAGCATCCTTGGCGACCTCGAACGTGTACTTGTTCTGCTCCATGCCGGAGAAGGAACGCTCGGACACGATCGGACGGATGATGATCTCGTGGGCGGTCATTTATGCAAGCACCTCCCCGAAGTGAGCGGCGATGTCGGCGGGCATCAGCACAGCGTTGTTGTTGACGAGATCGTAGGTGTTGGCCTCGTCGGCGGTGATGATGAACGTCTTGGGAATGTTGCGGAACGACAGGTAGGCGTTGACGTCCTCATCGCGAACGATGATGGTCAGACGCTTGCCCTCAAGGCCGAGAGCCTTGAGCATGGCAACGGCAGCCTTGGTGGAAGGCTTCTCGAAGCCGTAGTCGTCGACGAGCACGAGCTCGCCATCGGCCAGCTTGGCGGACAGCGCGGAGCGCATAGCCAGCTTGACCTCCTTGTTGTTCATACGCTTAGCGTAGGAACGGGGCTTGGGGGCGAAGACAACGCCACCGTGACGCCACTGGGCAGCACGGATGGAGCCCTGGCGGGCACGGCCGGTGCCCTTCTGACGCCAAGGCTTCTTGCCGCCACCGGAAACCTCAGAGCGGCCCTTAGCGGACTGGGTGCCCTGACGCCAAGAGGCCATCTGGCACTTGACGATGTGGTGCATAACGTGGATGTTCGGCTCGATGCCGTACACCTCAGCGGCGAGCTCGGCCTCGGCGACCTTCTTGCCCTCGCTGTTCTTTACTTCAAACTTTGCCATTTAAGTGTTCTCCTTGGTATGACGCTGGGCTAAATGGGCTGGGCCCTTAGGCCATACGGATGGCGACGAGACCATTCTTGGCACCCGGGACAGCGCCCTTGACCAAGATGAGGTTCTGCTCGGCATCGATGCGGACAACGGAAAGGTTCTTGACGGTAACGCGCTCGTTACCCATGTGACCGGCCATCTTGACGCCCTTGAGGACGCGCGCAGGATAGGCGCACTGACCGATAGAACCGGGGTGACGCTGGAAGTGAGAACCATGCGTCATAGGACCGCGGCGCTGACCCCAGCGCTTGATGCGACCCTGGAAGCCCTTACCCTTGGAGGTACCGATGACGTCGACCTTCTCGACATCAGCGAAATCAGCGACGGTGACGACCTCGCCGACCTTGTGCTCCTCGCCGTTCTCGACGCGGACCTCACGAAGGAAGCGGACAGGCTCGACGCCAGCCTTGGCGAAGTGACCAGCCATGGGCTTGTTCACGTTCTTGGCCTTGATGTCGCCGAAACCGATCTGGACGGCATCATAGCCGTCGGTTGCCTGAGTTTTAACCTGCGAGACCTGTCTCTTATACACATCTGACGCT
>URNK01000007.1 GCA_900549195.1 uncultured Collinsella sp. | reverse complement strand
ACACGTAAGGAGTCGTCGGCAGCGTCAGATGTGTATAAGAGACAGGTGCAGGATGTGGCAGCGCGCCTGTCCATCAGTCAGGTGCTCGACAAGTATCCCTACCAGATGTCCGGCGGCCAGCAGCAGCGCGTTGCCGCGGCTCGCGCGCTCGTCACCGACCCCACCATGATCATGGCCGACGAGCCTACCGGCGCCCTCGACTCCAAAAGCGCCCGCCTGTTGCTCGAGAGCCTAGAGGCCCTCAACCGCCGCCTGCGCGCCACCGTGCTCATGGTCACGCACGACAGCTTTGCCGCCAGCTACACGAGCCGTGTGCTGTTTATCCGCGACGGCAAGATCTTCACCGAGCTGCGCCGCGGCGACACCGACCGCCGAGAGTTCTTCGACCGCATTATGGAGGTCGTTGCCATGATGGGCGGTGAGGGCTCCGATGCTCTGTAAACTCGCTTGGGGCAACGTCCGCCGCGCCGGCCGCGACTACCTCGTCTACCTTTTGACGCTCACCCTGGGCGTCACGGTCTTCTATGCCTTTAACACCATCTCGATGCAGGTCGACATCGCCGGAATCGATGAAGAGGGCTTGGCGCAGGTTATGGGCAGCATGCTCGGCGACCTGACGTACTTTTTGGCCGGTGTCATGGCCTTTTTGATGGTGTATGCCAATAACTTCATCATGAAACGCCGCAAGAAGGAGTTTGGCCTGTATCAGGTGCTCGGCATGGGGCGCGGACGCGTCGCCACGATCATGGCGCTCGAGACGGTGATTGTCTCGGTCGTGGCCTTTGTCGCCGGCATTGTGCTGGGTGTGGGACTCTCCCAGCTCATGACGTTCTTTACGGCCTCGCTTTTTAAGACACAGATTGCCAATTTCCACTTCTTTTTCTCGGTGCATGCGTTCAATCTGACTCTTGCCTGCATGCTCGTAATGTTTGTGCTCACGCTACTGCTGAACCTTCGCGCCGTGCGTCGTACCAAACTCATCGAGCTTATGGGTGCCGAGCGTCGCAACGAGAGCATCAAGACGCGCAACCCCTGGATCGCGATTGCCATCTTTGCCGTGGGCGTGGTGCTTGTGGGCGTGGCCTATTACCGTCTGCTACGTGATGGGTTCCCGCTAACCGCGACGGACAGCAAGCTGCAAGAGGCCATGAACCAGTTTGGCATTACGACCGCTATGGTTACCGTGGGCACCTTTGCCCTGTTCTGGGGACTCTCGGGCATGCTCATCAAGCTGCTGCAGAGCCTGCGCGGCGTGTATTGGCGCGGCCTCAACATGTTTACCGTGCGCCAGCTTGCGGCCAAGGTCAACACGGTGTGCTTTTCGATGGGCGTCATCGCGATGCTCCTGTTTTTGGCCATCACCTCGGTGACGTGCGGTATGTCGATTGCCAATGTGATGAACGAAAACCTGGAGCGCTATAACCCTGTTGACGTGTCACAGAGGTATGTCTATTACACGCCCGATACGCTCGACTACTACAAAGAGTACATCAATCCGTCTGAAGCCGATCGCATGGTGCTGGCCGATAGTACGGTCGATTTGTACTCCGCATGGCACGGCGATCCATGGCACGGCGATCGTAAGGGCAAGTCGGCGGACAACAACGACGAGACCGGCAAGAAGGTCAATATTGCCGATGTTGCCGGTGAGCATGTGCAGATCGATTCGTATCTGAGTTACCCGCTTGGCGGTTCGGATCCTTCGGTGACTCCAAGTGAAATGTGCAAGGCCATGGGCGAAAAGCTTCCCAAGGCGTTCGGGGGTAGCAATGCCGATACGATGGGTCTGTTTGTGACGCCGGCGAGCCAGTACAACAAACTGCGTCAGATGATGGGCGAGGAGCCGGTGCACATCGGTCACGACCAGTATCTGCTCACGTGTGATATGGGCGGCGAGCTGGTCGACCTGTACACCAAGTATATGGCTGGCGGCCATGCCCTTAGCTTGGGCGGGCATACGCTCAAGCCCGCAACCGATAAGTCGGACGAAGATGCGGCGGCCATCGCCAACTCGGCGATGGGCAGTAATCCGGGTACCGTCGTCGTTGCCGACGAGCTGTTGTCCCAACTTAATCTGCAGCCGTATTCCAGTAGCCTGCTCGTTAACTACAAACAGGGGATGGATACGACCGAGGCAGACGAGAGTATTAAATACACTGTGCTCGACAATCTGCTCGTTGACGGCAAGGAGCCGGGGTCGTGGGGAATCTTCATCACACGCTCCGAGATGTACGCGCAAGCAGCGCAAATGAACGGTCTTATTAGCTACCTAGCCATCTACATCGGCTTTGTATTGGTCGTTGCATGCGCGGCGATTCTGTCGATCCAGCAACTCTCCAACGTGGCCGACGGCAGCCGCAGCTATCGTGTGCTGGCACAGATCGGCTGTGAGGACCGCCAGATTCGCCATTCGGTGATGGCGCAGCAAGCGGTATTCTTCCTGTTCCCGCTGGCAGTGGGTCTGGCGCACTCCTTTGTGGCACTTAAGGTGATCATCGAGCTGGTGAGCATTTTCGGAAATATGAGCATCGGCGGCACCGTGGGCCTCACCTGTGCAATCTTCCTGGCAGCATACGGTGGCTACTTCCTGGTGACCTACCTCATGAGCACCGGCATGGTGCGAGCCGCCATAGCCACCCGCTACAGCGAGTAACAAGCGGGCAAAATCGTCGCAAAATCAGAGGCGTATGACCGCCGCGAAGGAACCAGGGGCCCTTTCGCGGCGGTTTTTGCCTATCTGGGGGTGTCTCGGATGCAAGTGAGTAGACTTTTTTGAACTTGCCGAGCACATCGTGACAAATGATCTATAAAACTGCAGGTCAGAACTGTGGCGTTTTGGGGCGTGCTTGGCCTCCTGCAAAAAGCCTACTCACTTGGTTTTTCTGCTAGAAGACCGTCACGAGGGAAGGCAACTCCCTTACGGTGGTTTGGACGTTTGCCCAGATAGTCGTTGGGGACGTCCCCAACGGCTACCCAAGGAGTGTCCCAAACTGCCGGCAGAAAAGGAGCGTCCCTAACTGCCGCATCCGGAGCAAGACAACGCCGCAGTTAGAGGACGGACAGCGAGCGGGTCGCATTTGAGACAAGGTGACGTGAAACGAAAGGGCGCTGACCTCTTGGTCGCGCCCTTGAAGTTGAACGTCAGATTGTCCAAATGCGACCAGCGCAGCGTCGGCCGGTTACGGCGTTTGGTAAAACGCCGTAACCTACACCCGCTCCGCGATCTCGTGGATGAGGTAGTCGGTCTTTTCCCAGCCCAGGCACGGGTCGGTGATCGATTTGCCAAAGACGCCGCCGTCGACCGGTTGGTTGCCGTCCTCCAGGTAGGACTCGATCATAAAGCCCTTGACCAGCTTAGAGATGGAATCGTTGCGGCGGCAGCTGTCGAGCACCTCTTTGCAAATGCGATACTGCTCCAGCGGACGCTTACCCGAGTTGTCGTGGTTGCAGTCGATGACCGCCGCCGGGTTGGCGTAGCCGGCGTGCTCGGTATAGCGCTCGGCCAGGCGCTCCAGGTGTTCGTAGTGGTAGTTGGGGTAGGTGCGCCCATCGAGACCGATGTAGCCACGCATAACGGCGTGCGCGAGCGGATTGCCGTCGCACTCGACCTCCCAGTTGCGGAAGATGAAGCTCTGGTGCGCCTGCGCGGCGTAAATGGAGTTGAGCATAACGGTGGTAGAGCCGGCAGTGGGATTCTTCATGCCGACGGGTACCGAAATGCCGCTCGACACCAGACGATGCTCCTGGTTCTCGACCGAGCGTGCGCCCACGGCAACATAGCTCAGCAGGTCAACGAGGTACTGGTAGTTTGACGGATAGAGCATCTCGTCGGCCGTGAAGAAGCCCGTTTCCTCAATAACGCGCAGGTGCATATGGCGGATGGCCTTGACACCCTCGAGCAGGTCGTCGGGAGCCTCGGGGTTGGGGTTGTGCAGCAGTCCCTTGTAGCCGGTGCCCTTGGTACGCGGCTTATTGGTGTAGACGCGCGGAATGATGATGAGCTTGTCCTTGACCTTCTCGGCGGTCTTGGCCAGTCGGTTCATGTACTCAAGCACCGAATCCTCGCGGTCGGCAGAGCACGGGCCGATGATGAGCACCTTACGTGCGTCCTCGCCGGTAAAGACTTTGGCGACCTCGGCGTCAAATGCCTGCTTTTTGGCGGTAAGCTCGGCAGAAAGCGGCATTTCCTCGCGGATCTCCATGGGGATCGGCAGCCTGCGTTTGAATTCCATGGCCATAGGGGCCTCCTCAATCTATAGAAAGAGCAATAAACGTATTGTCGAGTGTTCGGCATTATCCGCTGTCGCACGCTAAAGTGCAAGCCCTTGCCACCCCGAAACCTGCCAAAAGGGACAGGTTTATTTTGGCAGGTTTTATCTGGGTAAATGTCGGCGGATGTCGGGAGGGAGTGGCACCGCGCGCGACCCTAAGGCTGTTGTCGGTTCCCCAGGAAACACCCTGTGGGCAAAAAATGCCAAATATGAGTACGGTTGCTAGTTTAGTAGCATATTGCCTTCGCAAAATAATAGACATAACAGCAAAATATGTTCATTAACGCAAACACATATAAGTCCGCTATAGGGCTGTTTGATCAATTTAGGGACGCGTGTAAGCCGTGAAAACGGCATTTGGGGCTGTTTTGGCTGTTACTAAAAGGGTAACAGTACTCATATTTGCCATTTTTTGCCCACGGGGCCTCGAAGGGGCTGTCAATCAGGTCCCAGGGGAGGCGGTTTGAGGGTCGCAGAACAAAAACGGGGGCGCAGGTTTTCCTGCGCCCCCGTTCTCGGGCGTTATTCGTTCCCTGCGGCAGAATTTACGCCGCCTCGTCGAACTGCGAGTTGTACAGGTCGGCGTAGAAGCCACCCTGGGCGAGCAACTCGTCGTGTGTGCCCTTCTCGACGATGTCGCCGTCGCGGATCACCAAGATCACGTCGGCGTTGCGAATCGTGGACAGGCGATGTGCGATAACAAAGCTGGTGCGGCCTTGCATCAGCGCATCCATGGCGCGCTGGATGAGCTCCTCGGTACGAGTGTCAACGTTGGAGGTCGCCTCGTCGAGAATCAGCGCCGGGCGGTCGGCCAAAATGGCACGGGCGATGGTCACGAGCTGGCGCTGACCCTGCGACAGGTTAGTGCCCTCCTCGTTGATCATAAAGTCGTAGCCGCCGGCGAGCGTATGGATAAAGTGGTCGCAGCGTGCGGCACGTGCAGCGGCTTCGACCTCGGCATCGCTTGCATCGGGGCGTCCGTAGCGGATGTTCTCGCGGATCGTGCCGTTAAACAGCCAGGTATCCTGCAGCACCATGGCAAACTCGCCGCGAAGTGCCGCGCGGTCCCAGTCGCGCACGTCGATGCCCTCGACGCGCAGCGAGCCGCCGTCCACATCGTAGAAGCGCTGCAGCAGCTTGATGAGCGTGGTCTTGCCGGCGCCGGTGGGACCGACGATGGCGATGGTCTGGCCGGGCTGCGCCTCGCAGCTAAAGTCGTGGATGATGGTCTTGTCGGGCGTGTAGCCAAACTTGACATGGTCAAACTCCACGTGGCCGGGGCGCTTCTCGGGGATCTGCGCGTCGGCCTTCTGCTCCTCTTCGGGCGCGGCCAGGAACTCAAAGACGCGCTCGGTTGCAGCTGCCATCGACTGCATCGTGTTGCTCACGTTGCCCAGCTGCTGCACCGGCTGCGTAAAGTTGCGCACGTACTGGATAAAGCTCTGGATGTCGCCGGGCGTGGCATTGCCGGTCAGCGCGAGCTGCGCGCCCACTACGACAACGCCCACGTAACCCATGTTGCCCACCAGGCTCATAAGCGGCATCATCAGGCCCGACAGGAACTGCGAGCGCCAGCCGCTAATAAACAGGCGGTCGTTTTGGCGGTCGAACTCCTCGATCGAGGCCTCGGCGCGGTCGAACACCTGAATGACGTTCTGGCCGGCAAAGTCCTCCTCGATAATGCCGTTGACGGCGCCCAGAACCTGCTGCTGCTCGCGGAAGTACGGCTGCGAGAAGTGAATCATTACGGTCAAGATAATCGCGGCGGCCGGCAGCGTGAGCACGGTGACGCCGGTAAGCGGCAGGCTGATCGAAAGCATCATGACGAGCACGCCGATAATCTGCGTCACCGACGTGATGAGCTGCGTCACGCTCTGGTTGAGCGACTGGCCGAGCGTATCGACGTCGTTGGTGATGCGGCTGAGTACGTCTCCCTTGCTGTGGCCGTTGAAGTAACTCATCGGCACGACGGCAATCTTGGCGGCGATTTCCTTGCGCATGCGGTAGCAGATCTTTTGCGTGACGCCGGTCATGAGCCAGCCCTGGACCAGGCTGCAGACAGAGCTCGCCAGATACAGGCAGAGCAAAAAGCCGAGCGTCTTGGCGATCCAGTCAAAGTCAACGTCGCCGGTGCCGTTGACCTTGGCGACCAGGCCTTCGAACAGCTTGGTCGTAACCTGGCCGAGCACCTTGGGTCCCACAATGTTAAAGATGACCGAGCACACGGCAAAGGCGACGGCGGCAAACACGGCAATCTTGTGCTGGCCGATATAGCCGAGCAGCTGCCTCATGGTGCCCTTAAAGTCCTTGGCCTTTTCGTCACGACGCATGCCACCCATGCGGCCCATGGGACCACGCTGGCGGGTGGGCTTGGGAATCTGAGTCTTGGTCTCGTCTGCCATTAGCGCTCGCCTCCTTCCATGACGGCTGCAATTTCTTCTTGGGTAAGCCCCAGCTCCTCGGCGGAAAGCTGCGACTGTGCGATCTCCAGGTACGCCGGGCAGCTGCGCAGCAGCTCCTCGTGCGTGCCGGTGCCCACTACGTGGCCGTCGTCGAGCACGATGATCTGGTCGGCGTGCATGATGGTCGCGATGCGCTGGGCCACGACCACGAGTGCGGCGTCGGTAACGTTTTTGGCCAGCTCCTCGCGCAGGCGCGCGTCGGTCTTGTAGTCGAGGGCACTAAACGAGTCATCGAACACCACGACCTCGGGCTTTTTGGCCAATGCGCGGGCGATGGCCAGACGCTGGCGCTGACCACCCGAAACATTGGAGCCGCCCTGGCTGATGGGGGAGTCGTAACCGCCCTCACGCTCGGCGATAAAGTCCTCGGCCTGTGCGATGCGCGCGGCCTGGCGCATGTCATCATCGCTCACCATGTCGCCGGCAAACTTGAGGTTGCTCTCGACGGTGCCCGAGAACAGACGCCCCTGCTGCGGGATGTAACCAATGCGGCGGCGCAGCTCGGAAAGGGTCATGTCGCGCACATCGATGCCGTCGAGCGAAATGCTGCCGCCCGTGACGTCGTACAGGCGCGGAATCAACTGCACGAGCGTGGACTTGCCCGAGCCCGTGGAGCCAATGATGCCGAGCATCTGACCAGCATGCGTGGTGAAGTTCACGCCGCTGATGACATCGGCACGGGCATCGGGATACTGGAAGCTCACGTCGCGGAAGGTGAGCTCACCGCGCGGCGCGCTGGCCACGGGCAGTTTGGGCGAGACAGGGTCGTTGATGCTGGTGGGGCAAGTGATGACCTCTTCCACGCGCTCGGCGGCGACCTCGGCACGGGGCAGGATGACCGAAACCATGGTGAGGATCATAAACGCCATGACGATCTGCATGGTGTAGGAGATAAACGCCATCATGTTGCCGACCTGCATTACGCCGTCGGACACGCCCTGCGCGCCAAACCAGACGATAAGCACGGTGATGCAGTTCATGACGAGCATCATGAGTGGCATCATAAAGCTCATGGCGCGGTTGGTGTAGAGCTGCGTGGTCATTAGGTCGAGCGAAGCCTTGTCAAAACGCTCGAGCTCATGCTCTTCGCGGTTGAACGAGCGGATGGGCATAAGGCCGTCGAGCAGCTCGCGGGCGGTAAGGTTCACGCGGTCCACAAAGCTCTGCATCTTTTTGAACTTGGGCATGGTGAGGCCCATGAGCACGCCGACAACGGCCGAGACCGCGATGATGGCCACGGCGATGGTCCACTCCAGGCCGGTGTGGTTGGCCAGGACGCGCATGACGGCGACGATGCCCATGACGGGGGCCATCAGACACATGCGGATAAACAGAGTTGCGGCCATCTGGATCTGCTGAATGTCGTTGGTGCAGCGGGTGATGAGCGAGGCCTGGCTAAACTTGCCCACCTCGGCCGGCGAGAAGTGCATAACCTTGTTGAAGGTCTCGCGGCGCAGGTCGCGGGCGATGGAGCAAGCGGTGCGCGAAGCCACGGCACCGGTCAGGATGGTGGCGACGAGCGACACCAGGCACAGGCCAAACATCGTGGTCGCCATGCGGCTTAGGTAGGCGTTCTGTACGTCGGCGGGGTCGATGCCCTGTGCTTTGTACTCTTCTTGTACGTAGGTCACGGCGCGCTGGGTGACGATGGAGCCCGACATGGAGCCCATTTTGTCCGCCATTTCGTTGGCGCCCTCGACGAGCTTGCCCTGATCGATAAGACCGCCTTCAACGCCTAGGCGCAGGCTCTTCATGGTGATCTTACCGCCGTCGGCGTCGATCTGCTTTTGCATGCCCTGCGCGGCTGCGGCCTTCTGCTGCATCTCGGCGAGCTGCTCGGGCGTCATCGCCGCCATCTGCTCGGGGGTGGGCATGGCCTGAGCGGCGCCGCCATCGCTTGCCTCGGTGGATGCGCCGGTCATGTCGCCCATGGAGTCGGCGTCGATGCCCTGGTTGAACGAAAGGACGACGGTCTCGGGCAGGCTCATGATGTCGGCAATCTTGCCGCCGTCGGCGCGCTCCTCCTCGGTGCCCTTGTACGTTCGAATGCCATTTTTGTCAGCCTTGCTAAACACGGCCTCCACAGCTTTGGCGTCCTTGGTGCTCATAAAGAGTTCAAGGTCGTCGAGCGATTCGGCGCGAATGGTGTCGGGCACGGGCGAGGCGATACCGCCTTGCTGCACGCCCACGTCGACGATGTCGCTCATATAGGTAGGCAGCGCCAGATCGGCGTTGCAGCTGATTACGATAAGTACGATAGCTGTGAACAGTGCCGGGACATGCTTTTTAAAGAGCTTGAGAATCCTCACTCGGCATCTCTCCTTTCTTGATTGCGGTCGATAATTTCGTTGGCACGTCTAAGAAGGCGCACCATCTCTTGGGTATCTGTTTCGCCGAGCTGCTCGAGGAAAGCCGCGGTGCGGTCCTCGAATTCCCGGCGTTTGATTTCGAGATCCTGGAATCCCTTGTCGGTCACTATGACGTGTACGCGACGACGGTCAGTCTTTGAGTGCTCGCGCTCGACCCAGCCCTTGGCCTCGAGGGCGCGTAGGATATTGGCGATGCGGGCGCTCGAGACCCAGGCGCGATCAGCGAGTTCGCTCGGCGTGAGCGAACCGTCGGCGAGTATGAGGGCGCGCATGACGGCCATCTCGCCGCCGAGGGCTTTGTCCGCAAAACGCGAAATGCGCTGATGCATGCTGCCGAACTCGGAAAGGAGCTGACGCCCAAGTTCACGGAAATCGGTATCTTCCACCGAAAACCCCTAACACTAGAAACTATTTTCGGTGAAAGATGATACCCTTGCACGCGTACCCTATGCGGTAGATTTTGGGACATGTCTAGAAAACTACCTTTAGGCGACCTCCGTACACCGTCGGTGCCAGCAAAGTTAGGGGCAGATCGTTAGGCATGCCCTAAAGCCTACTCAGAGGCACTTTACCCTGCTAAAGCTGGCATAACAGCTAGAGTGAACGTCGTACAAAGGCAAGGAAAAAACCAAACAAATCGGTGAACGGTAGTTGTTCGCGCTCGCATTTCCTGCGGGTTTGTAAAAAACGCCCTTATGATATAAAAAAAGAAACATATAACAGCCCAGATGGAGAGGGTCGCTATGTTATCCTTCTCAAACGGGTGAAATCTTGGGTTTTGGGTTGTAGTTCCAAGGTGGACAAACGTTTTTCCTGCACCAACGTGTAGTGAAGAACGGAAGAAACCGGTAGTGCAAGCCGAAAATTCAAGAATTCAATAAGCAGCGGTGTGAGAGAGCGCCGCATTACACGTAACTAGGAGCGTGGTTACACAATGCAGGAGGCATGGGAAGGCTTCAAGGAAGGTATCTGGACGGGAGAGGTTGACGTCCGAGACTTCATCCAGAAGAACTACACCCCCTACGAGGGCGACGAGTCGTTCCTCGTAGGTCCGACCGAGCGTACCAAGGAGCTGTGGGGCGAGGTTCTCGACCTGCTGCTTAAGGAGCGCGAGCAGGGTGGTGTCCTCGATATGGACACCAAGACCGTCACGGGTATCGTGAGCCACCCCGCTGGCTACATCGATAATGCCCATCGCGACAAGGAGACCATTGTTGGCCTCCAGACCGACAAGCCGCTCAAGCGCGCGCTGCACGTCAACGGTGGTATCCGCATCGCTTGCCAGGCTGCCAGCCAGCACGGCTACAAGGTCGACGAGAACGTTGTTGAGCGCTACACCTTCGAGCGCAAGACCCACAACGCTGGCGTCTTCGATGTCTACACCCCCGAGATGCGTGCTTGCCGCTCGGCTCACATCATCACCGGTCTGCCCGATGGCTATGGCCGCGGCCGCATCATCGGCGACTACCGTCGTGTCGCCCTGTACGGTGTCGACTACCTGATCAAGGACAAGGAGGCCCAGAAGGCTTCCACCCCGACGGTCATGACCGCCGACAACATCCGCGATCGTGAGGAGCTGCAGGAGCAGATCCGCGCCCTCGGCGAGCTCAAGATGATGGCCGAGACCTATGGTTTCGACATTTCCAACCCTGCTACCAACACGCAGGAGGCCATCCAGTGGATGTACTTCGCCTACCTTGCTGCCGTCAAGGAGCAGAACGGCGCTGCTATGTCCATCGGCCGTACCTCTACGTTCATCGACATCTACGCTGAGCGCGACCTTGCCAACGGCACCTTCACCGAGGAGCAGATCCAGGAGTTCGTGGATCACTTCATCATGAAGCTCCGCATGGTCAAGTTTGCCCGTACCCCCGAGTACCAGGCCCTGTTCACCGGCGATCCGCAGTGGGTCACCGAGTCCATCGGCGGCATGGGTGTCGACGGCCGTACGCTCGTTACCAAGATGAGCTACCGCTACCTGCACACGCTCGAGAACATGGGCACCAGCCCCGAGCCCAACATGACCGTTCTGTGGTCGACCCGTCTGCCCGAGAACTTCAAGAAGTTCTGCGCCAAGACTTCTGTCGCCAGCTCCTCGATCCAGTACGAGAACGACGACCTCATGCGCGTTTACCACGGCGACGACTACGGCATCGCCTGCTGCGTGTCCTCCATGCGCATCGGCAAGGAGATGCAGTTCTTCGGCGCCCGCGCCAACCTGGCCAAGTGCCTGCTGTACGCACTCAACGGCGGTGTTGACGAGGTCTCCAAGAAGCAGGTCGGCCCCAAGTATCGCGCCGTCGAGGGCGATACGCTCGATTACGACGACGTTGTGGCCAAGTACAACGACATGATGAAGTGGCTCGCTGGCGTGTACGTCAACTCGCTGAACATCATCCACTACATGCACGATAAGTACTGCTACGAGCGCATTCAGATGGCTCTGCACGACAAGCACGTGCACCGCTGGTTCGCTACGGGCATCGCTGGCCTTTCCGTCGTGGCTGACTCCCTGTCCGCCATCAAGTACGCCAAGGTCCACCCCGTCCGTGACGAGAACGGCATCATCGTCGACTTCGAGACCGAGGGCGAGTTCCCCAAGTACGGTAACGACGACGACCGCGTCGACCAGATCGCTCACGACGTTGTGCACCAGTTCATGGAGTACATCCGCATGAACGACACCTACCGCAACTCCGTGCCCACGACCTCGGTTCTGACCATTACTTCCAACGTCGTGTACGGTAAGAAGACCGGCTCCACGCCCGACGGCCGCAAGGCTGGCCAGCCGTTCGCCCCGGGTGCTAACCCCATGCACAAGCGCGATAGCCACGGCGCCATCGCTTCGCTGTCTTCGGTTTCCAAGCTCCCGTTCCGCGATGCCCAGGACGGCATCTCCAACACCTTCTCCATCATCCCGAGTGCGCTCGGCAAGGAGGACCAGGTGTTCTTTGGCGATATCGACCTTGATCAGCTGGGCGAGTAACTATTGTTAGTGCTATACTAACAATAACGATTACTGATTAGCGCGCCGGTTTCGGCCGGCGCCTATTAATCGAAGGAGACATATTATGAAGGTTTCTGAAGTTTCCGAGACCCAGGCCGATAACCTGGTCCACATGCTCGACGCTTACGCCGAGAAGGGTGGCCACCACCTGAACATCAACGTCTTCAACCGTGAGACGCTGCTCGACGCTCAGGCTCACCCCGAGAAGTACCCGCAGCTGACCATCCGCGTTTCCGGCTATGCCGTGAACTTCCACACGCTCACCAAGGAGCAGCAGGACGAGGTCATTGCGCGTACCTTCCACAACAAGTTCTAAAGGGATTTAACTCCTGTAGGATTACTGGGGCCGGTTTTGGGTTATTTTCCAAAACGTCCTCGGACATGCAAAGAGGCTCCGCTGCGCGCGTTGCGCGGCGGGGCCTCTTTGCGTCCTGCGGGATGTTTTGGAAAATAACCCAAAAACGGCCAAGCGGGGTTCTTCGGAGTCACCCTTTAGGCGGAACTCTCCTAATTATTTGGATGAGTCGTTTACTTACTTGTGCTGTTACCGTCTTCCCGCTGTTGTTGGGGTATGCTTTGTTCGTATGTAAACGTATGACATGTTGATAGGGGAGGGTGCTATGGCTCGCGAGGGCACTCGTTCTAAGGATTCTGCTAAGCCTGGCATCAAGGAAGTTGCAGCGGTGGCGGGGGTTTCGCCTACTACGGTATCTCGCGTGCTTAATAACCGCGGTTATATTAGCCAAGAGACCCGCGATAAGGTCCACGCCGCGATGGAGCGCATCAACTATACGCCCAACGATATCGCCCGTGCCATGCTCAACGGCCGTCTGAACCTTATCGGCATGATCGTTCCCTTTGTGAGCAGTCCGTTCCATGCTCAGGTTGTGCAGGCGGTCGAGCGCACGTTGGCGGAAAACGGCTTTAAGATGTTGCTGTGCAACAGCGCCAATCGACCTGATCTTGAGCGTTCCTATATCGACATGCTCCGCCGCAATATGGTCGACGGCGTCATCGTCAACTCCCTCAATATCGGTGCCGAGGCATATGCCGAGATGGGCTTGAGCCTGGTTGGCATCGACTGCGATCTTGGCGAGGGCTCTGTCCAGATTGCAAGTGACAGCTATGGCATCGGCGAGCTCGCCACGCGCCGTCTGATTGATGACGGCTGCAGGCGTATCCTGTGCCTGCGCAGCAATAGCCGCATGCGCATGCCTGCCAATAAGCGTACCGATGCCTACCTCGATGTTGTTGAGCAGGCCGGTTTGTCCGCGCTTGTCCGTGAGGTTGAGTTCGTTAAGCCCGACGACGAAAAGGGCGCGGTCGTTGCGAAGATCCTCGATGAGAACCCCGATATTGACGGCATCTTTGCGGGAGACGATACGATGGCGGCCATCTGTCTCAACGTGATGAAGCAGCGCGGCTTGAGCGCTCCAGACGACATTAAGGTCGTGGGCGCGGATGGTGCCCGCCGCACTATGACGTTTATGCCTGACTTAACAACCGTACGTCAAGATATCGATCGCATCGGAGAGCTCGCGGCGCAATCCATCATCGCTCTTATTAACGGCGATAATCCCGAATCGAATATCAAGCTCCCCGTTGAACTCATTGAGGGCAAAACCGCGTAGTTCATCCCGTGCCAAAAGAATTCCTCAAACGCCTCTGATGACCGTTCACCGGCATATGTCAACCGTTTGCCGACGACTGGAACTGCGAAAAGACGTATTGGCGTGAAAACGTTTGACATATGAAAACGATTGACATATCTTGCCATTGTACCGAGTTAGTATGTCGTGGAAAGGAAGTCTCGGATGCACAAGGTGTATTACCAGCCTGAGGGAATTTGGGTAGGCGACATCATGCCGTACGGCGAGGACGGCACGTTCTATCTCTATCATCAGCGTGACACGCGTAACCCCGAACCTTTCGGAGAGCCGTTTGGCTGGGCACTCGCTACGACCAAGGATTTCGTCAACTACAAGGACTTTGGCGAGAGCCTTGAGCGCGGCGGCGACGAGGAAGTCGACCAGTACATTTATGCCGGCACGGTGTTTAAGGTGGGCGACAAGTACCATGCGCTCTACACTGGTTGCAATCGCGATAAGGTCCGCGCACGTTTGATGAAGCAGGTTCTTCTTCACGCAACGAGCGACGACGCCGTCAAGTGGGAGAAGAACATCGCCGAGACGCTGCTTCCGCCCCAGGAGGGTTACGATGACCGCAACTGGCGCGATCCCTTTGTGCTTTGGGATGAGGAGAACGAAGAGTACATGCTCATCCTCGGCACGCGTGTGGGCGAGGACAAGCGTCTGATGACCGGCCGCCTGGTCAAGTTCACCTCCAAGGATCTGACCAACTGGGAGTTCCAGGGCGACTGGTGGAACCCGGGCCTGTACACCATGTTTGAGATGCCTGATCTCTTTAAGATGGGCGACTGGTGGTACCTCGTCTTTTCCGAGTACAGCGACGGCAACAAGACCCGTTACCGCATGTCCAAGTCCATCAACGGTCCTTGGATTACCCCCGCTGACGACTCCTTCGACGGCCGCGCGTACTACGCCGCTCGCACCGCATTCGATGGCGAGCGTCGCGTTCTCTTTGGTTGGGTTCCTACGCGTGACGAGGGCGGCGACCCCAGCTCTTACCTATGGGGTGGCACCTTTATGCCCCTCGAGATCGTTCAGCGTGCCGACGGAACGCTCGGCACCAAGCTTCCCGAGAGCATGCTCGGCGCCTTTGGCGAGGGCAAGGCTGTCGAAGCCTTCGAGCTCTCCTGCGAGTCGGGCAAGGTCGAGCAGGTGCTCGCCGCGGATGCCGGCTCCACCTACTTGCTCGATGCCGACATTGAGCTCGGCGGTAACGCTGCCGGCTTCTCGGTCAAGTTCGCCGAGGACGCCGAGACCGGTCTTGCCTATGAGTTCCGCGCCAACCTGCGCGAGGGCAAGCTCGAGTTCACGCCGGCTCCCCAGTACCCGTGGTTCCAGGTCAACAACATGGGCCTCGAGCGTCCGTTGTTCTTTAAGGGCGAGGGCACTCACCATGTGCGTCTGGTCGTCGACGACGACATCGCGACCATCTTTGTCGATGATGTTGCGCTCAACGCTCGCTTCTGCAACAAGCAGGGCCAGGGTGTGGCGCTTACCGTCACCGACGGTGCGCTCAAGTGCGCAAACGCAACGATCGCGTCTCTGTAGCGGCAACGAACCGTTTTATGATTTAGAAAAGGAATGGAGAGGAACATGGACTACAAGGCAGTGTCCCAGCAAGTCGTCGACAACGTCGGCGGACTGGAGAACATCGAGGGCGCCACGCATTGCGTGACCCGTCTGCGTCTGGTGCTCAAGGATACGAGCAAATACAACAAGGCCGAGCTCGAGAACATCGATGGCGTCAAGGGCGTGCTGTACAACAGCGGCCAGCTCATGATCATTTTCGGTACCGGTACCGTCAACAAGGTTTACGATGAGTTTATGGCCCTGACGGGCGTTAAGGAGATCAGCGCTTCCGAGGTCAAGGGCGCCGAGGCGGACAAGAAGGGCAAGTTCTTCTCGGTCCTCAAGGTATTCTCGGACATCTTTATCCCCATCATTCCCGCCTTCGTCGGCGCTGCTATCATCATCGGCCTTAAGTCGCTGATCGTTGCCAACGGCCTCTTTGGCATGGAAGGTAGCCTCGCCGATCACAGCGAGTTCCTCAAGAACCTCGCAAGCTTCTTTGCCATTATCGCCACCACGTTCGACTACCTGCCTGTCCTGGTTATGTACAGCGCAGTCAAGCGTTTTGGCGGTAACCCGATTCTGGGCATCCTCGTCGGTATCGTCATGGTTCACCCGAGCCTTATGAACCGCAACACGTTCGTTATGGACCCGACGGGTGCTGAGTACTGGAACTTTGGTCCGCTCTCCATTCCCATGGTTGCTTTCCAGGGCGGCGTATTCCCTGCAATCCTGACTGCCTGGTTTATGGCCAAGGTCGAAAAGATTGCCCAGAAGTACATCCCCGAGGTCGTTTCGTTCGTCTTTGTCCCGACCGTTACCCTGATTCTTGCTAACGTCGCCCTGTTCACCGTGTTCGGCCCGCTCGGCAACCTGATCGGCGACGTCCTCGCCGGTGTAATCGATATCCTGTACAACAGGATGGGCGTCTTCGGTGCCTTTGTCTTTGCCGCATTCCTGCAGCCGCTCGTCGTTACCGGTACGCATCAGTTCATCCAGGGTATTGAGGCCAACCTCGTTGCCACGACCGGCTTCAACTACATCCAGGCCATCTGGTCGGTTTCCATCATCGCCCAGGGCGGCGGCGCCATCGGCATGTATCTCATTCACAAGAAGCACTCCAAAGAGCGCAACATCTGCATGTCGTCCTTTATCCCGACGCTGGTCGGTATCTCCGAGCCCGCAATTTTTGCTGCAAACATGCGCTACTCGATCATCCCGTTCGTCTGCGCTTGCATCGGTGCAGGCTGCGGCGGTGCCTTCGTGAAGCTCTTTGAGGTGCGCGCCATCGGTCAGGGTCTGACCGGCGTGCTTGGCCTGCTCATCGTCACGCCCGAGACGCTCGTGTGGTATGTGGCCGGCAATCTCATCGCCTTCATCGTGCCGATCGTCTTGATCTTTGCCTACAACAAGGCAAAGGGCGTGCCGACCACTGATGAAGAGGGCGCTGGCGCTGGCTTCGATGTCAGCTTCTAGTTGAGCCGTTCAGCGTAATGTGCGGATAAGTCCATTTGGGGAAGGGCGTTCGGCTCGTGTGAGTCGAGCGTCCTTTCCTATAGACGAGAAGGTCAATGGCGATGTTTAATCAAAAAAACAAGGTGATGCGTGCGGACTATGAGCAGTGGCGTGCCGGACAGGATGAGACGGCGGCTCGCATCGCGTCCGACCCCGATAGGCTTTTGTTCCATGTGGAGCCTGAGCTTGGCTGGCTCAACGACCCCAATGGTTTGGTTCAGATTGGTGATACGTATCACATCTATCATCAATACGATCCGTTCGATGCTGCGCATGGCGGTCCAGTGCTTTGGAACCATCTGACGACAAAGGATTTTGTGACGTACGAGAATCACGGTCCCGTGCTGTTCCCCGATTCCGATTTGGATTCGAGTGGAGCGTATTCTGGTTCTGCCTTTGTACGTGATGGCAAGATTCACTACTTCTATACCGGCAACGTTAAGCATTTTGACCGTGATGATTACGACTACGTGTTGACGGGCCGTGAGCAAAACCAGATTCATATGGTTGCCGAGAATCCTGACGAATTGGGCGAGAAGCATATGGCTGTTGGGCCGGTCGATTACCCCGACGATATCGGTACGCACGTACGCGACCCCAAGATCCTTGAGCACGATGGTATCTACTACATGGTTTTGGGCGCTCGTACGAAAGACGACCGTGGCTGTGTGCTTGTCTATACTTCACGCGATCTAGAGGGCTGGAGCTATGCGACGCGCATTGAGCTGGGCGAGAAGTTTGGCTTTATGTGGGAGTGCCCTGATCTGTTTGAGCTTGATGGCGAGCTTATTCTCGTTTGCTGTCCGCAGGGTGTGCCTGCCGATGGTTGGCGTTACCGCAATCCGCATCAGTGCGTGTGGTTCCCTATCGAGGCCGATTGGGAGGCGCCGAGTTTTAAGATCACCGGGCAGGGCATGCCCCCGATGGTCGATGCCGGCTTTGATTTCTACGCACCGCAGTCCTTTGAGGATGCTGCAGGCCGGCGTTTGATGATCGGATGGTCGGGTTGCCCCGATGCGACGGCGGAAAACCCGACGGTGGCGCGCGGGTGGCAGTGCGCGTTGACGGTGCCGCGAGAGCTGAGCATGCGCGATGGTAAGCTCTGCCAGCAGCCGGCGCACGAGATTGGGAGGATGCGCGGCGACTGCGTTCGCGCGACAGGCGGTGAAACCGTTGAGGAGCCGGGCCGCCTGTTTGATCTTGTGGTTTCCTGCGAGGGCGCCAAGATGGTCGAGCTCGAAATCCGCAAGGGTGTCTTTGTGCGTTATACGGACGGGATGCTTACCCTCGATATGGGTGACGAAGGCTATGGGCGCGACCAGAGGTCGATTGAGCTCGGCGAGCTTCGCGACCTACGCGTGCTTTCGGACACTACGATGGTCGAGATTTTTGCAAATGGCGGCGAGGCGGCACTTACGAGCCGTACCTATTCGCCGGCGGTTCCGGCGATGGAGCTGTACGCCGAGGGTGCGGCATCGATGAATTTCTACCGCCTCGTGCATTAACCGTGCGTGGAGCACGATTGGATTTACTGGACGGAATGTGTCGCAGTTGTCGCGGCCAACTACCGCTTACCGCATATAGCGACCGTTTGCGGAATAAGTAACCCTCCTTAATAAATCGTATGGAATCCTAGATAAGCACGGAGTTTTCCAGGGAGACGCTGTCCTTTGTTGTGTGCAAGGGGCGGCGTCTCTTTGGCGCTTGGACGCTGTTGTGCAACAGTGCGGCGGCGCGTGCCATGTATTGAAAAGCCAATGTTGAGATGGGTCGTGATAATAATGGGCAAGTACGTAATCGTGGTTGAGTCTGGGTCGGATGTGACGCCGGAGCTTTGCGAGCGCTACGGCATCGTGCGCGTGCCCATGCATGTCACGATTGGTGACGAGACCGTCGAGGACGGTTCGATCGATCCGCTCGAGATTTATTCACGCTGCAACGAGTTTGGCGTAATGCCCAAGACTAGTGGCTGCGCGCCTGCGGATTTTGCTCACGTGTATGACCGAATTCATGCCGAGCAGCCCGACGCGACTATTTTGCATCTCGCGTATTCCGAGGCCACGACCTGCTCGCATCAGTCCTCCAAGATTGCAGCCAAGGGGCGCGACTACGTGTTCTCCATGGACACGCGTTTTGTTTCGGTGGGTCAGTCGCTCGTTGTCGTCGAGACCGCCAAATACATCGAGGCTCACCCCGATGCCACCGTCGACGAGATCTTTGCATTTACGAATTCCGTCATGGACCGTGTGTTGCTGGGTTTTGTTCCTACGGACCTTGCCTTCCTTAAGGCGGGCGGTCGCTTGTCCAACGTCGCGTTCCTGGGCGCCCACCTGCTCAAGATTAAGCCCTGCATTGAGGTGACGGGCGGCAAGTTCGTGGCAACCAAGAAGTTCCGCGGCTCTATGCTCAAATGCGCCCGCGCCTTTATTGACCACATGGTTGCGAAGGGCGAGATCGACTACTCTCACATTGGCCTGGCGTATTCGGTGGGCCTTTCCCAGGAGCTGCGCGACGACATGGAAGTCTATGCGCACGACCTGGGCTTTAAGGACGTTACCTGGACTCAGGTCGGTGGCGTCATCTCGAGCCATTGCGGCCCGACCGCCTTCGGCGCGGTGCTCACGCTCAAGGCGTAAGGCCTGGCGTCTATCGATTTCTATTGCCTCGGCGGCGGGCGGGTTGAGACAATCTTCCCGCCGCTTTTGCGTAGGGTCAAATAGGCAACCCAATTGACCGCTAAACCGTTTCGCCATCATGCATATGGGCTAGAATGACTCTGGCATTTATGTAGCTAAAACCAATGAGAGGCAAGGTACCGGGAATGGCTGAGATGACGCTCGAGGGTGTGGACGCTCGTCCCGAGGACTCTGCGTTTGCCCTGGGCCGCGTGCATTCGATTGAGACGATGGGGACGGTCGATGGACCCGGCATCCGCTTTGTGGTGTTTGTTCAGGGCTGCCCCATGCGCTGTGCGTATTGCCACAACCCCGATACCTGGTCGGTGAACGGCGGCACCATGGTGACCGTCGAGCACCTGATGGACGAGTTCCAGAGCAACCATGAGTTTTACCGCAGCGGTGGTATTACGGTGTCCGGCGGCGAGCCGCTCCTGCAGCCCGCGTTTTTGGCCGACCTGTTCCGCGCAATGCACAACAACCCCGATGGCCGCGTGCATACCTGCTTGGATAGCTGCGGCTATGCGTTCGATCCCGCGCATCCCGAGAAGTTCGATGCCGTACTCAACGAGACCGATATGGTGCTGCTCGACATTAAACACGCCGATCCCGTCGAGCATAAAAAGCTGACCGGTTGCGATCCCGCACGCATCCTGGCGTTTGGTGATGAGCTTGCCCGTCGCAAGATTAAGGTTGTTATTCGCCATGTAGTGGTGCCGGGTATTACCGATACGGTTGAGGAGTGCGAGGCACTCGGTCGTCTGATTGCCCCGTGGCATAACGTGGTGGGTCTGGAAATGCTGCCGTATCACACGATGGGCGTTGTCAAGTACGAGCAGCTGGGGATTCCCTATAAGCTCGAGGGCGTTCCACAGATGGATACCGCGCGCATGCCCGAGCTGCGCAACGCCGTCATGACGGGCATGAAAAAGCGCCGTGCGGAACTCAAAAACGCCATCGGCTAGCAAGTCATTTTTGCCCCTAAATGATACCCGAGCTGTACTGGCCTAACGGCTTGGTGCTGACACGGTTGAGTCGAAATGCTGGTACCATACCGTGGATAGCAATTTGCACGGATTTGGGGGATGGCATGGCAACCATCGCGATCATAGGCGCACTCGAAAAAGAGGTTGCGCAGATTAAGGAAGAGCTGAGTGGCGTGCATGAGTCGCAGGAGGCGGGCTTGACCGTTGTGAACGGTGGGCTTTCGGGTCTGACAGTAGTCGCCACGACGGCAGGCATGGGGACCGTGAACGCCGCTGCTGCAACGCAACATCTCATCAGCAAATACGCCCCGCAGGCCGTTGTGTTTTCGGGCATTGCGGGTGGCCTTAACCCTAAACTGCATATTAACGACGTGGTTATAGGCAAGTGCCTGCGCTATCTGGATACCGATACGGCACTCATCGCCGAGTCCGCGCCGGGGCTCGAGGAGTTTGTCTCGACGCCGGCGTTGGCTGATGTTGCCGCCGCCGTGCTTGCCGAGCATGGATTTGTGGATGCCTCGGCGGATGAGAATTCTGCGGAGAAGGACCCCAAGCAGTTCCTGTGTGGCACTATCGCCACGGGTGACCGCTTTGTTACGGGTGACGCCATGCGTAACGCTGCGATTGAGGCCACGCATGCCGATTGCGTCGAGATGGAGGGCGCGGCAATTGCGCACATCGCGGCCAAGAATGGTGTCGATTGCCTGGTGCTGCGCGCTATCAGCGATAATTGTGACGAGGCATATGACGCGTTTTGTGAGCGCGAGTTCGATCTGGATGAGTACGCTCGTACCGCGAGCGGCATCACGCTTGACATCGTTCGTCGTATCGCCGCCGCGTAATAGCGCGCCCGTTTTGTAAAAATCTACGACCAAGGAGTGTCCATGGCCGATTCCATTAACTACCAGCTTGCCAAGTTCGTCGCCAGCTATGGCAAGGTTTCGCAGATCCCCGAGTCCACCTGTCCCGAGGTGAGCTTTGTGGGCCGCTCCAACGTGGGCAAGTCCTCCATCATGAACAAGCTCTTCGGCCGCAAGAACCTCGTCAAGGTTTCGAGCACGCCGGGCAAAACGAGCAATATCAATTTCTTCGAGGCCGACGACGTGCACTTCGTCGACCTGCCGGGCTATGGTTTCGCTCGCCGTTCCAAGGCCGAGCGTGACCGCTGGGCAGAACTTATCGGCGACTTCTTCGACTCCGAGCGCAGCTTTAACCTGGTTGTATCGCTGGTGGACATTCGCCACGATCCCAGTAAGCTCGACCATGACATGATCGACTACCTGCAGGGCAACGAGTTCAACTTTATCGTCTGCCTCACCAAGGCCGACAAGCTCAGCCGCACCCAGCAGGCCCGCCAGGCAGCAGCCATCAAAAAGCAGCTCAACGTCCCGGCCGAAAACGTAATCATCACAAGCTCCCAAACCGGTACCGGCATCGACGAACTCAAAAAGCGCATCGCTGAGGCTTGCCTCTAGTAGGGGCTCTTGGCAGACAATAGTTTGCATCTATCTATATCACCCCAGTGATAGTTGTTGGTACACTATCACTGGGGTGATATTTTTGTTTGGAGGTCGATATGGAGCTTTGGCACGGGTCGGAGGTTGTTGTCGAGCATCCGTCGTTGGATAAATGCAGACAATTCAATGACTATGGGCGCGGGTTTTATTGCACGCCACATGAGGAAATGGCGATGGAATGGGCATGCCGGACCGAGTCTGATGGCGTTGCCAATCGATATGAGCTTGATTTAGATGGCCTTACGGTCTTGAATTTGGAGTCTGGGGAGTTTTCAATCCTCAATTGGCTTGCAATTCTGGCGAACAACAGAGAGTTCAATGTTTCGACGCCATTGGCGCGTGAAGGGCTACGATTTCTACTTGATAACTGTCTGATTGATATTTCTTCATATGACGTTATTCGGGGCTATCGTGCTGACGACTCCTATTTTTCGTTTGCAAGACAGTTTGTCAGCGGCATGATATCGCTCAGACAGCTGCAACGTATCATGCGCTTGGGTGATTTGGGTATCCAATATGCTCTTATGAGCGAGCGCGCATTTTCGGTGATTAGATTCTGCGATTGGAAGCAGGCTTCGGGGTCTGAGTTTTATTCCAAGCGTTTTGAACGTGAGCAGAATGCTCGACGCAAATACTTGGATACGGTCAACGGGTTCGATTCCGAAGGTATCGACATTAGGGATTTAATGGCAGGGAGGGTTGATTTAAATGATCCAAGAGTTGACGGATTGTGGACCGAGTAGAACATATCCCGTCTATTACCTTGAGGACGCAATGAACAACCTCGGCGACTGCTTTGACTATGCCGTCAATGACTATGGAGCAGAAGGATCTGAAGTTGCTGAACTCTTTTGCCTGAGCGGGGTTGCCCGCGAGTTTGAGCGTGGAAACGCATGGGTTGTATCGGGAAAATCGGGCGTTGAGCTGTTCGCACTTATCGCCGAAAGGTCGGGCTATGAAGCCAGGTCTATGCCGGACCGCACCTATCGATTTGAGAAGACACCGGAATACTGGACAGGCTGGATATTGGCATACCTGCAATGGCGCCTTGGAGAGTCTTTCGAAGATCTTCTGCATGTCGTTCCGTTTGACGCACTGCGCAACCTGTACTATCCCTGGCATGAAGCCTCAGAGGAACGTGTGGCGAGTCTTGTTTGCGATATGGCGAAGAAAACACCTCGTCAAACCAAGCTGGCGCTAGCAAGAAGGAGACTTAAGAAAACCCAACAAGATCTGGCATACGAATCAGGCGTATCACTCCGCTCAATCCAAATGTACGAACAGCGCCAACGAAACATTAACGAAGCCTCGGTAACAACTGTAAGGGATATAGCAAAAGCCCTCCACTGCAACATCGAAGACCTCCTAGAACCAGTCTTCGAATACAAAGAAACCAGCGCAGCGTAAACCAAGCACGCAGCCGATGCCCGCCCCTAGGAAGTGCTCCAGCCTAGCAAGAGCCCCTATCAATAAAAAGCCAAACTATCGGCCCAGCGCCCCTTCAAAGCGTGGGTCCCTGTAGACATCCTCAGCAAGGTAGGCGCAGGGACGGTCGGGATGTTCCCTCAAAATCATTCCGCAGCGCGAAGGCCCCTTGTCCGTCGCTCCGTAGGAGCTGTCTCTTATACACATCTGA
>URNK01000006.1 GCA_900549195.1 uncultured Collinsella sp. | reverse complement strand
CAGCGTCAGATGTGTATAAGAGACAGGCTCAGCCGCGCCAAGTCGCTCATCGTCGCCGTTAAGGCACCGCTCGCCGAGGTCAAGTCCACACAGGAAAAGGTGCTCGAGCAAAACGCCGACTATCTGTCGCGTGGAGCATTGAAGCAGCTTGAGGACCGCAACAAGCGCGAACTCAACGCGCGCGAGCGTTCGGGTATCATGGAAGCGCTGGCGAGCGCGCGGACGCTCATGCGCGACGTGCTGCTGACGCTTCAGGACGAGGCGGCCGACGTCGTGAACGAAGACGTGCGCGACACGATCGGGCGGCTTGCCGCCGCGACGAATGCTGCGGGTGCCACCCGGGCGCTCGAGGCGGTCGCGACCGCCGAGCGCAACATCGCCAGAAACGTTACTCCCCAGCTGGCCATCGAGGTCATGCTGTTCGATATCAGGAAGGCACTGAAATGCCGTTAGTCGTACCCGTTAAGTTTACCTACGCCTCGCGCGACCTGTGGTTTGACCCGCAGGATCTGGATATCCTCGAGGCCGATTATGCCATTTGCTCCACCGAGCGCGGGACCGAGATCGGCCTGGTCACGGCCGATCCCTTCGAGGTGCCGCAAAATGAGATCGGCCAGCCGCTCAAGCCCGTGCTGCGCGTGGCGAGCGACATCGACCTGCAGCTTGCCGACGACCTGGCCATCCAGGGCGACGAGGCGATGGTCGATTTCCGCCGTCTGGTCAAAGAGCTCGACCTCGAGATGAAGCCGGTCGGCGTCGAGTACCTGTTTGGCGGCGAGAAGGCCGTGTTCTACTTTGCGGCCGAGGAGCGCGTCGATTTTCGTCAGCTCGTCAAGGACCTGTCCTCGACGCTGCACATTCGCGTCGACATGCGTCAGATCGGCGTGCGCGATGAGACCCGCCTTGTGGGCGGCTATGCCCAATGCGGACAGGAGCTCTGCTGCACGCGCTTTGGCGGACAGTTTGAGCCCGTCTCGATTCGCATGGCAAAAGAGCAGGACCTGCCGCTCAACTCGTCCAAGATCAGTGGCGTTTGCGGCCGCCTGATGTGCTGCCTGCGCTATGAGTTCGAGGCGTACAAGGACTTTAAGAGCCGCGCGCCCAAAAAGAAGACGCTCATCGATACGCCGCTTGGCAAGGCGCGTATCCAGGAATATGACACGCCGCGTGAGCAGCTGGTGCTGCGCCTGGAGAACGGCAAGGTCTTTAAGGTCAACCTGGCCGATATGACGTGCTCGGAGGGCTGCAAAAAGAAGGCCGCCGAACAGGGCTGCAACTGCCGCCCCGACTGTGTGACGCGCGATGTGCTCGAGCGCATCGAGTCGCCCGAGATGCGCCTGGCGCTCATGGAACTCGATCGCGAGAACGGCGTTGACGTGGGCGATGGCCTGTCGAGTGCCGATCGTCTGGCCGGCACATCGATGCCCAAGCGCCGTCGTCGCGATGCCGAATCCGATGCTCGCACCGCTCAGGGCCAGGGCGAGGGCCGTGGCCGTGGAAAGGGCCGCGGCAAGGCCGAGGCACCCGAGGCCGAGGAGGCAGCTGGTGGCCGTCGCCGCCGCAAGCGCGCGGCGTCCGTCGACAATGGCGAGGCCGCGGGTAAGAACGCTTCCCGCGAGCGCGAGGCTCAGCAGCCCCAGCAGCAAAACCGCGGCGGTGGCATGAACCCCACGCGCCGTCGTCGCCGTCACCTGTCGAGCGAGGAGCGCGAGGACGCCTTCCGCGCCGCAGCCGCTCGCGAGGCCGGTGCCGCTCCCAAGGGTGGCTCGGGTTCCGACGCGCCTGCCGACAAGGCTGGCAAGCCGCGTGGCGAGGAGGAGCGCGCGTCACGTCCGCGTCGTCGCCATTCCTCGGGCACGCAGCAGAAGCCCTCGGTTCCTTCTGTGGCCGATCAGGTTTCGGATGGCGAAGTCAAGGTCACGCGCCGTCGCCCCGGCGATGGCGGAGGAGCTGCCGCCAAGGCTTCGCACGGCGGCGCTCGCGACGAGTGCGAACCGCGTGAGGATCGCGGCGGCGAGGGCTCGACCGACCAGGGTCAAAAGCGTCGCCGTCGCCGTCGCTCCCGCAAGCCGCGCCAGGACGGTGGCGAAGGCTCGACCCGCACCTCGTCCGCACCGCAACCGCCTGCCGGCGAATAACGTCCGTAAGCGGATGTAACCCGCCTGACCCCAGCACCTCTGGGTATCATGGCTCTACACCGACAACCCTCCCTTCGCCTTCGCGTAGGGAGGGTTGTGTCATGAAGAGACATCTGAACGTATTGACTCGCTTGCAGGGCGCAGGCGTCCTACCGTTTGCGGACGAATTGCTACCGCTTGCCGAGCGCGCGACGTATGAGGCGCTCGAGGCGTTGTCGCCCACGCGATGCGCTGGCTGCGAGCGTTCCGGTGCGCTGATCTGCCAGGATTGTCTGGCATCGCTCGCGCTCATCGATCCGTGTCATAGTTGCATCCGATGCGGCGCCCCGTTTGGGGATTTGCTGTGTACCGAGTGCTCGGTCGAGGGCACGTCTTCGGCAATGGCCGAGGCGCTCGATCGCTGCCTGGCGTGTGCCGTCTATGCACATCCGCTGCCGCGCATCATCAAGGCGTACAAGGATGCGGGCGAGCGCCGTCTGGCACCGTATCTGGCGGAGTTGCTCTACGACACCGCCTTGCATGCCCAGGCGGCAGCCCCCGATCGTTACGGCAGTGTGCTGTCCGGTGCGGACGCGGTGGTGTTTGTGCCCGCGACTGCGGCGGCGTTTCGGCGGCGTGGATTCGACCATATGGAAGCAATCGCGCGCTCGTTTTGCGATCTTTCGGGTGTGTCGTTGCTGGACGCCCTGGTCAAATACGGTCATGGTGACCAGCGAGAGCTCGGCCGCGATGAGCGCCGGGAGCATGCCCGGGGCATGTACGAGACGGTCGAGGATGTGCGCGGCCGCCGTCTGCTGCTCATCGATGATGTCATTACCACGGGCGCGACCATGGCGGCGGCCTCGGCGGAGCTCAAGCGTGCCGGCGCCGCAGCAGTCGATGGCCTCGCTATCGCACGCGTTTGGTAGGGGGTGGCTTTGTGGCAGTGAAGATAGCGCGGCGCATCGAGCCGACAAGCGAGCAACTGGCGGCCTCCGTAGTCCTGACCGGTGCCTCGGCGCTGCGCATGATGCGCGCCGAGCGCCGACAAATGGGTTACATCAGCTGGAGAGACCTCGATCCCGATGAAGAGCGCCGTGTGCTGCATACATCGTCTCCCTCGGCCGAGGACATCTATCTTCCCGATTTGGTGCGGATCGGGGCCGTGAGTGGCGAGGTCCAAGAAGACTTGTGCCTGCTGGTGGGGTCGGCGAAGCAGCGTCGCCGCATGCCTGGTGCAAGCTGGTCCGTTTGTTCTACAGACCTGCCGGACGCCTCGATTTTGGAGGTGGAGCCGGGGGTGTACAGCTTGTCTCCCGAGGCCCTCTGTGCCGCCGTTGCGCGCGAAGTCGGCTGTATCCAGGCATTTGCCCTGGCCCAGGAGCTGTGCTCCAAGATTTCGCTGAGCGATCGCGGGCAGTATCTGCCCCCTTACAGCTCGCCTACCGTGAACAGGCTTGCAAAGGATAAGGACCAGCCGTCAGATGTGGGCTACTTTGAGGTCGAGCCAGTGCTGACGCCCGATCGCCTGGCAGATTACCTTGCGGCATGCAAGGGGAGCGCGGCCAAGCAGCTGCGGCGGCTGTGCCCCTTTCTGTCGGAAAACCTGCGCTCACCCATGGAATGCATCATGCTTGCCATGTTTTCGCTTCCGTTTTCTTATGGCGGATTTGCCTGCGGTCCCTTTAAGACCGACCACAAGATCGAGTTCAACGACCGTGCGCAGGCGATCTCGGGGATGCCGCATGCGGTTTGCGATGCCTATCAGGAAGCAGCTCGGTTTGACCTGGAATACAACGGTGAGCAGGGCCATCCGTCTCGCGGCGGGCGCATTCACGATGAAAAACGCAATACGGGTTTGGCGTCCATGGGAATCGAGGTCGCGACGGTCAACAACGAGATGCTCTGCGACATGGAAGCGATGGAAGCGCTCGCATGGCGCATCCACCAGCGTATGGGTAAACGATATCAGAATCGTGTAGAGGCTCGTCGAAAGAGGCAAGATGCTCTGCTGAATACGCTCCGAGCGTGCTTTGGGCTCAAGCCGGCGTAAAACTATGGCTTTATAGGGGGTCTGTTTATATGCCATGTGCAAAAACCGGCAAATATGAGTACTGTTACTAGATTAGTGACAGCAAAAATAAAGAAACTTGGGCCGAAAAACTGGATTCAGCGAAGAGATAATAAACGAATGTGGAATATCTTGGCGCCAAGCGGGCTGTGCGGAACTCAAAAAGGGCTCGTGGGGCGGAAATACGCTGCTACTAAATTGGTAGCAGTACTCATATTTGCCGTTTTTTGCACACGGCACCCTGAGACGGGTGCCCCGGGGCTCCCCGTGGGGGAGCTCCGGGCTTCATGGGGGCACGAATGGTCCGCCCCGACCTGCGAAATCTGTGCTCGCGATGCGAATAACGTCCCTAACCTTAAACTATAGCTTGAACTTAGCTATAATACCCTACGTTCCTGCCAGGCTGTGGTTGCGGACGGACGAAATGCCCATCCTAGTCCAAGACAGACGCGGTCAAAGGGATCCACGTAAGCGACCGCGTGCGCGCGGCGCGATCATGGCGCGTCCTAGATGTAAGCCGCACCGTCCGTTCTACTTTCTTTGGGGCAATACCGCCTCGCGGGCGAGCGGGCCAGTCGTGAAGGTGGCTGCGGCCTCCCGAGCAAACGCCCCGGTGCGCAAGTGTGGGGTCAAATACCAGGTCAGCTGGTGGGAACAACCCGATATTCCGTGCAGGGCACGGATTGTATACGACACAGAAGGCAGGGTAGTGGACATGGTGAGGGGCAGCTTGATGCATGCGGCTCGGTTAGGTGCTGGGACCGCGGTGGTCATTGCCGTTTTGGGCCTGAGTGGATGTGCGTTCAATCCACTGTCCACGTTCACGACGCCCACGATCGACCAGATCGAGCGCGAGACCGTTACCCCCACGGTATCGGACGATGCCCTGGTCACGCCGGGAACCCTGACGGTCGCCCTCGATACTTCCGATGCCCCGCAAGCCATGCAGGATGCCGACGGAAACCTCACGGGCTATGCGGTCGATGCCGCTCGTGCCCTTGCATGCCGCATGGGTCTCAAAGTCGCCTTTGTCGATGCGTCCTCGGCCGATTCCGCGCTCAGCGATAAAAAGGCCGACATCTTTATTGGCGACGCCAGGTCTACGGACGGCGATATCAGCTCACTTGGCACCTGTCTGTACGACGCCCCCGCCGTATTCGGCAAGAGCAGTGACGGCGAGTCGCTGAGCGTTTCCACCGAAACGCTTAACACCGCTACCCTGGGCGTTCAGACCTCCTCGGCCTCGCAGGAGGCGCTCGCCAAGCAAAGCATCACCGCCAACCAAAAGACCTTCTCCAACATCAATGAGTGCTTTGAGGCGCTCGAGTCGGGCGAGGTCGATTACGTGATCTGTGATTCCACGGCTGGTGGCTACCTCGCGCGTCTGATGAGCCAGATCTCCTATGTCGGTACGCTCGAGGCGCCCTCCACGCTTGGCGTCGCAGGCCTAAGCTCTAACGATGAGCTGTGCCGTGCCGCGAGCGATGCCCTCGATGGCATCACGGTCGATGGCACGCTCGAGGCAGTCCACTGCGTCTGGTACGGACAGATGCCCTATGACCTTACCGCCAAGACCGTTTCGGGGGCCAATGTGCAGGCATCCGACTCCACGTCCAACGAGACCGAGTCCTCCGATGACGACGCCTCTGATAACAACGGCGACAGCCCGTCGTCTAGCCAGGAGGGCACCATCACCGACGATGACATCAACAAGCTCAATAGCTAGTTATTGGTAGGGGTGGCGCCTGCCATACATTGAACGAGGCACTTCTTCACGGTTTCAACACGCATAGCCGGGTCTCCCTAATAGGGGAGCCCGGCTTTTCTATTTTGGTAAAAACGGCAGGTAAAAGCTGATTTCCAGGAGAAAAACTAGCTTTGCCGACGCCTTCCTATAGCGCACTTTGCCACGGAAAAGTGCGAGACTTCGGTATGCGGTATCAAGCAGTCGTTATTCGGGTCTTTGGGAAATCGCGTGATTAAATGCACGGCAATGGGTACATAGCCAGTACAGTAAGTCCCCGAGGCAGATTGGAGCCACGTATGGATATCAAGGTTTCTGGACGCAAGACGACGGTAACCGATGCTCTGCGTGCGCATGTGGATGAGAAAATCGGCGAGGCGCTCAAGGTTTTCGACATCGAGCCCATGACAGTCGACGTCGTGCTTCGTTATGAGAAGAACCCCTCGAACCCCAACCCGGCAATCGTCGAGGTCACGGCTCGTGCCCGCGGTTCGGTGATTCGCGTTGCCGAGCACGGCGCAGATATGTATGCTGCCATCGACCTCTCCGCCGATAAGGTCACCCGCCAGCTGCGCAAGTTCAAGACCAAGGTCGTGGACAACCGCCAGGGTGGTGCCAGTGCCGCGGATGTCGCGCCGGTCGAGCGCGTTGAGGATCTGGCCGACCTGCTGCTGCCCGAGGAGGACGACGACCTGCTCGTCCGCGAGAAGGTCATCGATGTCACCCCGATGACCGAGGAGCAGGCGCTGGTGCAGACCGATTTGCTGGGCCACGACTTCTACGTGTTCGAGAACGCGACGACCGGTCTCATCAATGTGGTGTATCACCGTAAGAATGGTGGATATGGCATCATCAAGCCCCGCATCGAAACACTTGACGAGTAAAATACGTTAACTTGCATGAGTTAACGGTTGGCGGCCATCCCATGCGGGTGGCCGCCTTTTTACGTAAGGAGTCGCTTTGATGGACAAGGCCGCATCCGCCGGTCATTCGAACCGTTGCCGCATCGTCGTCGATACCTGCTGCGACTTTAGCCCCGAGGTCGCCGCGAACCTCGATGTCGATATCCTGGGTTTCCCTTTCATTATCGATGGCGAGGAGCGCACAGACGACATCTGGTCGAGCATGAGCCCTAAGGAGTTCTACGACCGCATGCGCGCCGGTGCCCGCGTGTCCACCTCGGCTGTGTCGCTCGGTCGCTATATCGAGTTTTTTACCGAGTGCGCCAAAGAGGGCACGCCCACGGTCTACCTGTGCTTTACCTCGGCGCTGTCGTCGAGCTACAACTCCGCGTGCCAGGCGGCAGATGTCGTGCGCGCCGAGTATCCCAACTTTGAGCTCTACGTGGTCGACAACGCTCTGCCCTGCGCGACCGGTGCGCTCTTGGCGCTCGAGGCCGTGCGCCAGCGTTCGGCGGGACTGACCGCCAAGCAGCTGGTCGATTGGGCAAACGAGGCAAAGACCTACGTGCACGGCTACTTTACGCTCGAGAGCTTCGACGCACTGGCTGCCGGCGGCCGCATTCCTCCCGCGGCGGCGCAGCTCACGGCAAAGCTCGACGTCAAGCCCGAGCTCTCCTACGACCTGGCCGGCTCGCTGTCGCTGATCGGCGTCAACCGCGGCCGCAAGAAGGCGCTCAAGTCCATCCTCAAGTCGTTCCGCGAGAACTACGTGCCCGATCGCACCATGCCCATCGCCATCATGACGGCCGATGCCGAAAAGGATGGTGACTGGCTCGAAGCCGCCATCCGCAAGGAGGAGGGTTGCACCGACGTCACGATCATTCGCGGCTCCGTGGGTCCCACCATCGGCTCGCACGTGGGCCCCGGCATGGTGGGCTGCGCGTTTTGGGGTAAGAACCGCGCCGACAAGGCGTCGCTTTCCGACCGTATCGCCCGCCGCGTGCGCGGTCAGTAGGCAAGCGCTGCGTCCGTAATCGCCCTCGACTCACAGCCCAAACGCTGGCACCGAGTATTCAACCTGGTAACAACACCCAACCCAAAAGGAAAGGTTTCATGGCAAACAAGCTCTCCGTCGCATTCATCGGCACCGGAATCATGGGTGCCCCCATCGCCGGCCACATTCTGGACGCCGGCTATCCCGTCACGGTCAACAACCGCACCAAGTCCAAGGCGGCGGCGCTTATCGAGCGCGGCGCCGTCTGGGCAGATACGCCGGCCGATGCCGCGGCGAACGCCGATGTCGTCTTTACCATGGTGGGCTATCCCTCCGAGGTCGAGGAACTCTACCTGGCGGGCGACGGCCTGCTCGCGTGCACTAAGCCCGGCGCGGTCTTGATCGACCTCACCACGAGCTCGCCCGAGCTTGCCCGTGACATTGCCGAGGCCGCCCAGGTTTCTGGTCGCATGGCGTTTGACTGCCCCGTCACCGGCGGCGAGTCGGGCGCTATCGCCGGTACGCTCACGGCTATCGTGGGCGCTACCGAGAACGACATCGCGCCGGTCCGCGACATCCTTGCCACCTTTGCGGCCAACATCTGCTGCTTCGACGGCGCCGGCAAGGGCCAGGCTGCCAAGCTCGCCAACCAGGTGTCGCTGGGCGCCTGCATGGTCGGCATGGCAGACGCCATGGCATTTGCCGAGCTGAGCGGCCTTGATCTGGAGAAGACCCGCCAGATGATCCTGGGCGGTACCGGCAAGTCCGGCGCCATGGAGAGCCTGGCTACCAAGGCGCTCGACGGCGACTACAAGCCCGGCTTTATGGTCGAGCACTTCATCAAGGACCTGCGCTTGGCGCTCGCCTATGCCGACGATCGCGAGCTTGCGCTGCCCGGCGCCGACGTGGCCTTTACGCTCTACGACATGCTCGATGCCATCGGTGGTGCCAAGCTGGGCACCCAGGCCATCACGGTCCTCTATAAGGAGGAGGCCGACGCCATCGCCGCCGGTCTGGACTGGTCGCAGTATCGTCCCGAAGAGCACGGTGCTCACGAGGACGGCTGCGGTTGCGGCGAGCACGGCGACGACCATGAGTGCGGTTGCGGCCACCACCATGGCGAGGACCACGAGTGCTGCGGCGGCCACGGCCATGATGATGGCCACGAGTGCTGCTGCGGCCACCATCACGGGGAGTAGCGCCCATGAGCTGGACGTTCGTGGTGCTTGCGCTGGTGCTCTTTCTCTTCGCGATCTACATTGGCTTTTTGTGCGGCCAGTGGGCGTGCGAAAAGCGCGTCATCACCAAGCGCGACTACTGGATTGCCAACTTTGCGGGAGCGGCGGCAGTCATCCTGCTGACCTGGGTGTTCTCGCTGTTCCCGCTGGTGCAGTTTGCGCCGATCGGCTGGCTCGGCGGCTTTATCGCCGGCCTTAAGATGAGCTTTGGCGAGTCCGTCGGTCCGTGGCGCAAACACGACGAGGTCTTTAACGTTAACAAGGCTCACCGCGCCGCCGCCGACGCGGGCGATGCCGAGGAGCGCCGCCGTGCGCGTCGCAATGGCGCGGCCGACCGACAGCTCATCTCGGTCACCGATGACAGCAAGGGTGCTGACAAGCACGCTAAGAAATAGTAAAAAGAGGTAACTATGGCAGAAAACAAAGACGAACAGCTCACCGACGAGGAGCTGGCACAGCTCCAGCTGGCAGAGGAGAACGAGAACGCCGTCGACCGCCTGGTCCAGGAGCTCGGCTGCCCCACGCGCCGCATCCGTCAGTTTGCCGCCCGCGTGCTGCACCTGCTTGCCGAGCGCGATCCGCAGCGCGTCGTGCCCTGCGTGCCCGCGCTGATCGAGGCGCTCGACCGCCCCGAGGCTCAGACCCGCTGGGAGGCTCTCGATGCCCTGGCGGCGCTCGCCACCACCTGCCCCGAGCAGCTGGGCGATGCCTTTGAGGGCGCCGAGACCGCGCTGTTCGATGAGATTTCGTCCACGCTGCGCTATGCCGCCTTCCGCCTGCTGTGCGTGTGGGGCGCCACGAGCGTCGAGCGTTCGCGCGAGGCTTGGCCCATCCTGGACGAGGCCATCCAGTGCTACCACGGCGACCTCGAGTATCGCGACATGCTCGGTTGCCTGTACGAGTTTGGCCGGGGCGAGATTGACGCCGATGTCGCCGAGAAGCTCGCGCTGCGCCTTAAGTTCGATGCCGAGAACGGCAAGGGTAGCTATCTCAAGGCCCGTTCGAGCGAGATTTGCGAAATGCTTGTTAAACGTTTTGCCCTGGATCTCTCCAAAAAGAAGAAGCGTGCTAGCGTAAAAAAATCTGACGACGCCGAAGACGAGGAGTAACAGATTATGGCGCACGATGTAGTCCTGATTCCTGGTGACGGTATCGGTCCCGAGATTACGCAGGCTATGCGCCGCGTGGTCGAGGCCACTGGTGTCCAGATCAACTGGAACGTCCAGGAGGCCGGTGCCGGCGTCATGGACGAGTTTGGCACGCCGCTGCCCCAACATGTGCTCGATGCGGTCGCCGAGACCAAGGTTGCTATCAAGGGCCCCATCACCACGCCGGTCGGCACGGGTTTCCGCAGCGTTAACGTCGCCCTGCGCAAGCATTTTGACCTGTACGCCTGCGTGCGCCCCTGCCTGTCGCAGCCGGGCGACGGCTCGCGCTTCCGCGACGTCGACCTGGTTATCGTGCGCGAGAACACCGAGGACCTCTATGCCGGCATCGAGTTCGATGAGGGCGCTGCCGAGGTCGAGGAGCTCTCGCAGCTTGTCGAGCGCTCGGGTCAGAAGACCTTCGCCGCGGATTCCGCCATCTCAATCAAGCCGATTTCCATCGCCAAGAGCCGCCGCATTGTGGAGTACGCTTTTGAGTACGCCCGCCGCTGCGGCCGCAAAAAGGTGACGGCCGTGCATAAGGCCAACATCATGAAGGCGACCGATGGCCTGTTCCTGCGCGTTGCGCGCGAGGTGGCCGCCAACTATCCCGATATCGAGTTCAACGACAAGATTGTCGACGCCACCTGCATGGGCCTGGTCCAGAACCCCAACGACTTCGATGTCCTGGTGCTGCCCAACCTGTACGGTGACATTGTGAGCGACCTGTGCGCCGGTCTGGTAGGTGGACTGGGTATGGCTCCGGGTTCCAACATCGGTGCCGACTGCGCCATCTTCGAGGCGACGCACGGCTCCGCGCCCGATATCGCTGGCCAGGATATCGCTAACCCCACGGCCGAGATTCTGTCCGCGGCTATGATGCTCGATCACCTGGGCGAGAACGACGCGGCCAATCGCATTCGCGCCGCCGTTTCTGCCACGCTCGACGAGGGTGAGCAGGTTACCGGCGACGTTCGTCGTGCCCAGACCGGCTCCGTTGAGGGCGCTGTGGGCACGCAGGCCTTTGCCGATGCCGTTATCGCGCACCTGGCCTAAGGCATGCAGACTGCAAACGCCTAAATAGTACTTAAGTGTTTGCGTATAACCTGAGAATCAATACGCCCGGCGCTTTGTCGGGCGTATTCTATTGCGGACTATGTTTCCTAACAAGGAGTAACTGATATGGGTCTGATTCAAAAGAAGGACGAGAAGGACGAGATCGACGGCATCCAGATCATCGAGCGCGGCGAAGGCCCCGATGGTGATGAGGAGGAGAAGATCGATCTGGTCGCCGGTACGTCTGCCGAACATATTGCCGCCGGTACGACGGCCGAGGAGGAGGACGCTCGCCTGGAGGCAAAGATCGCCGCGGACGCCGCCGACGAGAACCTCATGCCCGAGGAGCAGGACGAGGACGACGATATCCTGGGTTCCGACGAAGACGACCGCGCATCCAAGCACAAGAAGACGATGATTGCCGCCTTCGTGGTTGCAGTCGTGATCGCTGCTGTGGTCGGCTTCTTTATCGGCAACGGTGGTTTTGGCGGCAAGGGCGTCGGCTCGGCGACCCTCACCGAGGACCAGCTCGATTCGACCGTGGCAAGCTACAGCTACAACGGCAAGAAGAGCGACATCACCGCGCGCGAGGCCATTGAGAGCCAGTACAGCCTCGACACCGTCAAGGATGGCGATGGCAACTACACCGCTCCCCCTGCCGACGTCATCCTGTCCTACGTGCGCAACAAGATCCTGCTCGACGCTGCCGAGGACGAGGGCATCACCGTCTCTTCTAAGGAGATGAAGAAGTACGCCGAGGATTCCATCGGCACTTCGGACTACAAGACCATGGCCACGCAGTATGGCGTGTCCAAGGACCAGGCCAAGCAGATCGTCCGTCAGTCCGCGACGCTGCAGAAGCTCTACAAGAAGAAGGTGGGCGATAGCTCCGCAAGCATGCCGACCGCCCCGACCGAGCCTGCTGACGGCAACGAGGAGACCGCGAGCAAGGACTACGCCGACTACATCATCAACCTTGCCGGCGATGAGTGGGATAGCTCAAAGGGCACTTGGAAGGACGAGAACGGCACCTACGCTAAGGCCTTTGCCGACGATGCCTTTACGGCCGATAGCGCTACCTATAAGCAGGCCATGACCGCCTACTACACTGCTTACCAGCAGTACTCTTCGCAGGCTTCGAGCGCCAGCTCCAAGTGGACCGAGTATGCTAACGGCCTCTACGCCAAGGCCAACATCAGCATCTACGGCCTGTTTGCGTAAAGAGTCGCATGGCTCATCGAGCATCTAGCCGATAGACAGCAGAAAGTCCGCCAGTACGGAAGTCGTTCTGGCGGACTTTTTGCGTTGAGGCGTGATTGGTGGCTTAATTATGGCTATTCATCTTTAAGTCCAAAAAGGCTATCGGCTTCATCGTCGGATATATATTCCAGTACATCGCCCGGTTGGCAATCGAGTGCCCGGCATATCGCGTCAAGAGTTGAAAAACGCACGGCAGAAACCTTGCCAGTCTTTATGCGCGACATATTGACTTGGGAGATGCCCACGCGTTCCGCAAGTTCTTTGGATGAGATCTTGCGTTCGGCGAGCATGCGGTCGAGCCGCAGAATGATCATGGATTCCCCCTAGAGCAACTCGTCATCTTGTTTTTGCAGGATACACCCGTAGCGGAAGATGCTGGCAATCAGGATAATAATCAGGCCTGCAAAGAGCATAGAGGGCTCGAACAGCTGGCCGCCGAAGGCATCTGTAAAGCTGCCGCCAAATCCCGAAAGCATCAATCCCGTGACTATGGCACCAAGGAGTCTCACGGCAGCGCCGCCGATAAGGAACAAAAGCCCAACTCGATGTAGCATACGGCTGCATTCAAGGTCAAAGGGTCTGCCCGCCTTTTCAATGATGGAGAAAAGCTTGTATGCGCTCAGTGCGATAGCGAGCGCGAGGAATGTCATCATGACGCTCCCCATGGCGGTGTGACCGTCGTGCGCGATGAGCATAAGTGGGGTCTGTGCATTGGCACCGACGAGAGCGAGGCACGGTCCTTCGCCGGCTTGAAGTTCTACGGATTGGAGACAGAATCCTTGGGAGAGACTGGGCAATATGAGTAGAAGGTCGATTGCAATGACTGCGAAGAGTCCCAGAGCGAGTGCCGCAGTGGCGCAGATTGTGGCCCATTTGCAGATGCGGGTGAGCCTCCTCAGCTCGGCTATTGTCTGTTCGCGACCGATGGCTTCATTCGATGTGGATGCGTTCCGGCGGATCATAGCCCCTCCAACCAATCTCTTGGATGATACTTGTATCTTATATCATAATTAATGACAAACGATAAATAATTACGAATACTGACTAAGTAATGATTGAAAACGATTAGCATGAACTATTAGCTCGTTTTGAGTGTCGGAGTTCGGCGCGCGGGGGATGAGGACAAATGTCAAAACTTCCCGTGATCGCGCAAGCGCTCCATTGTGTTTCCCTAATTCATCTGGGAAAACAACTGCAAACGATTGCAAGTAACCGGTGAGCGGTCGAAAACTACCGTTCACCGATAATCTCAAAACTGGTTCTAACTGGTATTAAGTCAAAAAGACCAATTCACACATCTTCACAATGACCTGCAATTTTTCTTCACGCTATTTTTAGCCGCCCTGCGTTGTTTAGACGCAGGAAAAGATCCGATCTTTTGCCAAAGCATTTCGAAACGGTTTCAAAACCGCAGGTAGAAGTGTTAACGACCGGTAAACGGTCGATTTATCACCGTGAACGGTGCAAAAACGTTTTACCGTATGAATCAACGGAAGCGGCCTCTTCTGGGGTGATATAGTGACAACAACACGTCACGTGGTTACTACCAGTTTAGAAACCACTGGTCTTTAAAGAACGCTTTCCAAGAAGCTTTAAGGGCGAGCGCCCGCTGGCTTCCGAAAATCATCGGACTCAGATTGTACACACCTTCGGAAGGGAAATTTGAATGGTTGGCTTTATTCTTACCGGTCATGGACAGTTCGCACCCGGCCTTGCAAGCGCTATCGCTATGGTTGCCGGCGACCAGCCCGCTTTTACCGTCGTTCCTTTTGAGGGCGATCAGGCTGCTTCCTACGGTGAGGATCTCCGCGCCGCTATTACCGCCATGCGCGAGGAGTGCGATGGCGTGCTCGTCTTTACCGACCTGCTTGGTGGCACCCCGTTCAACCAGTCGATGATGATTGCCCAGGATGTCGACAATGTCGAGGTTCTGACCGGCACTAACCTTCCCATGGTTATTGAGCTTCTGTTCCTCCGCGGCAACGCCACGCTCGCCGAGCTTGGCGAGCAGGCCGTGACCGTTGGCCAGACGGGCATCACCGCCCAGACGGTCGCATCCGTTGCCGGCTCCGAGGAAGAGGATATCTTCGGCGACGAGGACGGCATCTAATGGCCGATTTCGGAGCCAACGTCCTGAGCTCCTCGGTCGCCCTTTTAGGCCTGCTCGCCATCATGGGCTTGATTTACACCATCTGGTCGCAAATCAACATGAAGAAGAAGCAAAAGTACTTCAAGGAGCTGCACACCGAGCTCAAGCCGGGTCAGGAGGTTCTTTTCGCCGGCGGTATCTACGGAACCGTCAAAGGCATCGAAGGCGAGAAGGTCCAGATCAAAGTCCGATCCGGAGCCGTCGTAGATGTTTCGCGTTACGCGATTCAGGAGATCAAGTAACTGTCGTCAGCAAATAACGAAAGGAAGCTAATCAACATGGCAGAACCCAACATTCTTCTTACCCGCATCGATAACCGACTGGTTCATGGTCAGGTTGCCACTCAGTGGAACTCCACTCTGGGCTCCAACCTCATCCTCGTCGCCAACGACGACGTGGCGACCAACACCATGCGCCAGAACCTCATGAAGATGGCCGCTCCCGCCGGCGTCGCTACGCGTTTCTTCTCTCTGCAGAAGACCATCGACGTCATTGGCAAGGCGAGCCCGCGCCAGAAGATCTTCATCGTGGCCGAAACACCGGAAGACGTGCTTACGCTCGTCAAGGGCGGTGTGCCTATAAAGAAGGTAAACATCGGCAACATGCACATGTCGGAAGGAAAGCGCCAAGTCGCCACCTCCGTCGCAGTTAACGACGAGGATGTCGCTGCGTTTAAAGAGCTGCAGGAATTGGGGGTGGAGTTGGAGATCAGGCGCGTTCCGAGCACGCCTGTTGAGGACACGAGCAAGCTCTTCTCGTAATCCTCGTGATCCACGTTGTCAGGAGTGAAACCCTGACGTTCTGTACGTGAAATCCAAAGTGCGTACATACATTTTGAAAGGAGGAGCAAGATGGAATACTCGATCATCCAGATCGCTCTGGTCTTCGTCGTCACGTTCATCGCGGCAATCGACCAGTTTGACTTCCTCGAGTCTCTCTATCAGCCCATCGTCACCGGCGCCGTCATCGGTCTTATCCTTGGCGACCTCAACACCGGTCTTCTCGTGGGTGGTACCTATCAGCTCATGACGATCGGCAACATGCCGATCGGAGGCGCTCAGCCGCCTAACGCCGTCATCGGCGGCATCATGGCAGCCATTCTCGCTATCGCCACGGGCCTCGAGCCCAACGCGGCAGTCGGCCTCGCCATTCCGTTCGCTCTGCTTGGCCAGCTTGGCGTTACCCTGGTCTTCACGCTTATGTCCCCGCTTATGTCCACGGCCGATAACATGGCTCACAACGCGGACACCAAGGGCATCGAGCGCCTGAACTACTTCGCCATGGCTCTGCTCGGCCTGATCTTCGCTGTCGTCGTCACCCTGTTCTTCATCGCTGGCGCTACCATTGGTCAGACCATCGCTTCCGCCATCCCGACTTGGCTGCAGACCGGTCTGTCCGCTGCAGGCGGCATGATGCGCTTCGTCGGCTTCGCCGTCCTGCTCAAGGTTATGATGAACCGCGATATGTGGGGCTTCTTCCTCATGGGCTTTGGCCTCGCGCTCATCACCGTTGCCAACGATTCGCTGGCAACCCCTGCTCTGCTCATCCTCGCTCTCATCGGCTTCGGCATCGCTTTCTGGGACTTCCAGCAGCAGACCGAGCTGAAGGGTGCAGCTGTTTCTGACGGAGGTGACTTCGAAGATGGCATCTAATGAGTATGTGATCCCGGAGCACTACGAGGATCTCACTCCTGCTCCGCAGCTCGACCAGAAGACCCTCAACAAGATGGCTTGGCGCTCCTGCTTCCTGCAGGCATCGTTCAACTACGAGCGCATGCAGGCCGCTGGCTGGCTCTACTCCATCATCCCCGGTCTGGAGAAGATCCACACCAACAAGAACGACCTCGCGGCTTCCATGAGCCACAACCTGGAGTTCTTCAACACCCACCCGTTCCTTGTCACCTTTGTTATGGGCATCGTGCTTTCGCTCGAGCAGAACAAGGTTGACATCCCCACGATCCGCGCCGTCCGCGTCGCCGCAATGGGCCCGCTCGGTGGTATCGGTGACGCCCTGTTCTGGCTGACGCTCGTGCCTATCACGGCCGGCATCACCTCCAACATGGCCATCAACGGCAACGCCGCTGCACCGATCATCTTCCTGGTGATCTTCAACGTCGTCCAGTTCGCTCTGCGCTTCTGGCTCATGAACTGGTCCTACAAGCTTGGCACCAGCGCTATTGACGCTCTGACCGCCAACATGCAGGCCTTCACGCGTGCCGCTTCCATCATGGGCGTCTTCGTCGTCGGTTGCCTGGTCGTCACCATGGGTGGCACCCAGATCAACCTCCAGATCCCCAACGGCACCACCCGTGGTCTCTCCGCTACTACCGTGATCGTCTCCGAGAAGGAGGCCGAGAACTTCACCGGTATGGAGGGCATCGATACCGAGACCGCTGAGGCCGGTACCATCGCCATGACCGATAAGGACGGCAACGCCCTTACCGCTTCCGATGCCGACGGCAACGCTGTCGAGTGCGGCGTCACCGATCTGGGCAACGGCATGGAGTCCGTTACCTACGGCACCGTTACCGAGGATCCGGTCAACTTCTCTGTTGCCGACACCCTCAACACCATCGTCCCGAAGCTCGTCCCGCTTATGCTTACGCTGCTGCTTTACTACATGTTCGCTAAGCACAGCTGGACCCCGACCAAGGGCATTCTCCTGCTCTTCGTCCTTGGCATCCTGGGCGCTGGCCCGCTTGGTCTCTGGCCGAGCATCTGGTAAGGCTCTAGCTTGAGGGGTGTGTCCCTACGCGGCTCACACCCCGACCCCTTAAGCCATGTGTATGTTAAAAGCCGCGTGCTCGAAAGAGCGCGCGGCTTTTGTTTTCTTGTTGATTCGGGTGTGGCAGACAGATAATGCATAACACCCTAGGTAGTTAGCCGAATTCGAGCAAAAGGGAGGATAGGATGGCGATCGGAGCGCGTAAGCAACCGCTGTACGATCAGCTGGTCGATATTCTGACCGAAAAGATTGACCATGAATATCGCGCCGGTGACATGATTCCTTCCGAGCGCGAACTTTCGGAGCGCTATGGTCTCTCGCGCACTACGGTACGCCTGGCTCTGCAGGAACTGGAGCGTTTAGGACTGGTGGTTCGGCAGCACGGTCGCGGTACCTTTGTGACCGACCGTTCGGCAAAAGCAACCAATCTTATGCAGTCCTACAGCTTTACCGAGCAGATGCGCGCGATGGGTCGAGAACCCGAGACCACGATTCTCGAGTTTTGCGAGATGGAGGCCGATAAGAATCTGGCCGAGCATATGGGATTGCGCATCGGTGATCGCATTTTTAAGCTCAAGCGCCTTCGTTCTGCCGACAACATGCCCATGATGGTCGAACGCAGCTATCTACCGGTTCGTCAATTTCTGTCCCTAAAGCGACCGCTGCTGGAGCGTAAGCCGCTTTACGATGTGATTGAGCAGGACTTTCAGCAAAAGATTCGCGTGGCCGAAGAGGAGTTCTATGCGAGCATAGCCCGTCCCACCGATGCCCACCTTTTGGGAATTGTCGAGGGCTCGCCTGTGCTCGATTTGGTCAGGACTACGTATAACGAGTCAAACGAGGTAGTGGAGTACACACTCTCGGTTGCTCGTGCCGATCAGTTTAAATACAAGGTTTACCACCAGCGCAGTAACTAGTGCTCGCATCGTTTCCAAATGGTGATTCTTTGCATTTAACTGGTTACTACCAGATAACCAACCGAAGTGTATAATTGCACGTCAGAGGATTACTTCTAGAGAGAGGTATTAAAAATGTTCGAGAAGAGTGTCGAGGAGCTCACCGAGCTCGGCGCCCAGATCACCACGGCCGAGATTGCTCAGCAGCCCGAGCTTTGGCGTGATACGCTCAACATCTATCGCGAGAATAAGGAGGCCATCGAGGCCTTCCTGGCCGAGGCTCGCGCTATGGGCGAGGGTCGTCTGTCCGTTGTCTTCACCGGTGCCGGTACGTCCGACTACGTTGGCGATACCTGCGCCCCGTACCTGCGTCACGCTGGCAACACTGATCTCTACGACTTTAAGCCCATCGCCACGACCGACATCGTGAGCGCCCCGCGCGACTTCCTGCGCGCCGAGGATCCCACGCTCGTGGTTTCCTTTGCCCGCTCTGGCAACAGCCCCGAGAGCCTTGCCGCCGTTGCCGTTGCCAAGGAGCTCGTCCACAACGTCAAGTTCCTCAACATCACCTGCGCTCCCGAGGGCAAGCTCGCCGTCGAGTCCGCCGATGATCCCAATGCGCTGACGCTGCTCATCCCGCGCGCCAACGACAAGGGCTTCGCCATGACCGGTTCCTACACCTGCATGACCCTGCTCTCCACCCTTATTTTCGACACTGCCTCTGACGAGCAGAAGGCCGAGTGGGTCGAGACGATTGCCAAGATGGGCGAGGAGGTCATCTCCCGTGAGCCTGAGATCGCCGATTACCTGGCTGGCGACTTCAACCGCGTGACCTACTTGGGTTCTGGCTCCTTCGGTGGCCTTGCCCAGGAGAGCCAGCTCAAGATCCTCGAGCTCGCTCACGGTCTGGTTGCTACTTCCTACGACACCTCCATGGGCTATCGTCACGGACCTAAGTCCTTCGTCGACGATAAGACGCTCGTCTTCGTGTTCGTCAGCAACGACGCCTACACCCGTCAGTACGACATCGACATCCTCAACGAGATCGGTGGCGACAAGATTGCTCAGCACACCGTTGCCGTTCAGCAGGATGGCGCTACCGTCTACGAGGGCGAGTCCTTCACCTTTAAGGGCTACGAGGCGCTTCCCGAGGGCTACCTTGCCCTGCCGTTCGTGATGTTTGCCCAGGCTATCAGCCTGCTCAACTCCGTGCGCGTGGGCAACACGCCCGATACGCCGAGCCCCACCGGCACGGTCAACCGCGTGGTCAAGGGTGTGACGATTCACCCCTTCACCGCTTAATCGCGTCCCCCTGTAAGGGCGCCCGTCCGCTCATAACGGCGGGCGGGCGCTTTTTGTTTTTACATGGACCGGGTATAAGCATTACCACAGTCAACTGCTTTAGAAGCAAGGAGTGCATATGAGCACGTACGCAATTAAGGCTGACAAGTTCTTCTTGCCGGCAGGCCCGCAACTGGGCGGCTATCTTATGGTCGAGGATGGCGTTTTTGGCGCCTGGCAGGCCGACGAGCCCTCTTGCGAGATTAAGGACTACACGGGATCGTGGATCGCACCGGGTATGGTCGATACTCACATCCATGGCTTCTATAACCACTCGACTACCGATAACGATCCCGAGGGTATTGATATCAGCTCGACCGAGCTCGCCCGTCGCGGTACCACCAGCTGGCTGCCCACGACGTTCACCGATGGCGTCGAGCAGATCAAGGATGCCTGCGCCGCCATCGCCCAGGCGGACGAGGGTCGCGGCCCTGACTTCTGCGGTGCTCGCATTCAGGGCATCTATCTGGAGGGCCCCTTCTTTACCATGAAGCACGTGGGCGCGCAGAACCCCGCTTATCTTATCGATCCCTCCGAGGAGGTCTTCGATCAGTGGCAGGAGGCTGCTGGCGGACGTATCGTCAAAAGCGCCATGGCGGCCGAGCGCGACGGTGCCGCTGCTTATGCAGCTGCTTTGAACGCCAAGGGTGTGGTGACCAGCATCGGTCACTCCGACGCCACCTACGATGAGTGCATCGCCGCCATCAACGCCGGTGCCAGCTGCTTTACGCATACCTATAACGGCCAGCGCGGGCTGCATCACCGTGAGCCCGGTGTCGTGGGTGCCGCCATGTCCACGCCCGAGACCTACGCCGAGATCATCTGTGACGGCAAACACGTGAACCCTGCCGCCATCAAGGCGCTGCTGCAGGCAAAAGGCTGGCAGCACACGGTGCTCATCACCGACTGCCTTGGCTGCGGCGGCATGCCCGAGGGCAGCTACACCAGTGGCGGCATGGACGTCATCATGAAGGACAACCTGTGCTGGCTCGCCGACGGCAAGAGCATTGCCGGCTCGGTGCTCACGCTTGCCCAGGGCGTCAAGAACATTGTCGATTGGGGCATCGCCAGCGCCGATATCGCCATTCGCATGGCTACCGAGGTGCCGGCTCGCTCTGCACACATCGAGGATAAGTGCGGCAGCATCATGCCGGGTCGCGACGCCGACTTTGTCGTGTTCGACCATGAGCTCACCCTCGTCGAGACGTATGTTGGCGGCCAGAGCGTCGGCAACGCCTTTACCGAGTAACGATAGAAAAAGACGGCGGGCCCGAATCTGCTCGGACCCGCCGTATGGGTTAAACGCTCAAAAGCACCTTTACAGTTACAGCTTGTTAGCGATCTTCTTTGCCGTGCGCTTGACGCCGGCCACAAGACCCCCCGCGGGATGCTCCTTTTCGTATGCTAGACGCTTCTCGCGCTTGGCATACTCTTCGACGATGATATCGCCGTACTCATTTTCGATTTTGTCGAAGAAGTCGACGGCGCCCTTAATTTCCTCAGCGGTCGGGTGTCCCTTTTGGACACCGCCGGTGAGTTTGAACGGCCCCCACGTATCAAAGCCGGGACAGCCGTAGACGCCCATAAAGATGGCCTGCCTCATGCGGCAGATGCCATCGATATCCTTGCCGTACCACTTGTTTTTGCCACCGTAGGTCATAAGGCCAAACACCTTGTCCTGCGGCTGCAGCACGTTCGTGAGCACGCGCGCCATATCTTTGTCGATCTCGGAGTAATAAATGCCTGTGGCGACGCCGATCAGATGGTATTCGTGCAGGTCGGGGTACTCGTTTTTACCGAGTGACTTCACGTCGAGGGTATCGATTTCGGGGTGCGCCTCGACGATGGCGTCCACGAGCTTTTTCGTATTGCCGTGGTGGCGTGAGGCATAAAGGATGATGGTTCGCATAAGAAGGCCTTTCAGCTGTAATTGCATCAATGTCTATATGGTACCCCGTTGCATGCCTGGGAAACCGGACGCATCGATGAACGTGCGGGTTTGTCCTTTGGTCAGGGCCGAGACGGGTTCTTGCGAGCAAAAAGCAGTTGTTCGAAAGGATGGACAATGGAATACGCTCTCTCCAACGATTCGATTTCTATCAAGGTCTCCACGGCCGGCGGCTCGTTTACCTCGATTGAGGCTGGAGGTCGCGAGTACTTGTGGCAGGGCGATCCCGCCGTGTGGTCCGGCCAGGCACCGATTTGCTTCCCGATTTGCGGAGGTTTGCGCGATAACAGCGCCATGACGTTTGCCGGACATCATGTGAAGCTCGCCCGCCACGGCTTTGCGCGTAAGCAGGAGTGGAAGCTGTTGAGCCAAAGCACAAACGAGCTGGCTATGTGCCTGGCATCCGAGGATAACGCTGCGCTGCTGAGCGATTATCCGTATCCGTTTAAACTTGTCGCCCGCTATACGCTCGAGGACGCCGCCGTGCGTGTCTCCTATGAGGTTACCAACGAGGGCACCGAGGACATGCCTTTCTTTATCGGTGGACACCCCGGCTTTAGGTGTCCGCTCGACGAGGGTGAGTCCTATACGGACTACGAGTTGCGTTTTGAGAAAGACGAGGCTGCGGAGCTCTGCACCGCCGTTCCCTCGACCGGATTGATTGATGTGGACAGGCGTTCCAAGAACCCCATGGTGGGAAAGACGCTGCCTTTGTCGCATGAGCTCTTCGATTTTGCGGAGACCATCTTTGACGTGCTCGAGAGCCGTCAGGTCACGCTTTCCAAAAAGGGCGAGGACAAGGGCGTTCGCCTGAGCTTTGAGGGCTTCCCGTACCTCATTGTGTGGAGCAAGCCCGAGGGTGATTTTGTGGCAGTTGAACCCTGGGGCGGCCTCTCGACCTGTTCCGATGAGGATGACGTGCTTGAGCACAAGCGCGGCTGCCTTATCGCCAAGCCCAAAGAAACCATCGTGCGCTCGTTCACAATCGAGATTCTGTAGTCGCATGTAGCCAATTCGTTTTGCAAGGCATAAGGAGCCTGCGAGATAAGGAGCTAGAAATGATCCTCACCGTTACGATGAACCCGTCCGTCGATACGCGCTATCAGCTCGATGAGCTCATTATCGACGACGTCAACCGCGTGACGCCCGAAAAGACCGCCGGCGGTAAGGGCCTCAACGTGGCCCGCGTCCTGGGCCAGCTGGGCGACGATGTCGTGGCAACCGGCTTGCTTGGTGGTCATATGGGCGCCTATATGGCCGAGCTCATGGATGCTAACGGCATTAAGAATGATTTTGTGCCCATCAAGGGCGAGACTCGCATTTGTCTCAACATCCTCCACGCCGGCAACCAGACCGAGCTGCTCGAGAGCGGCCCGACGATTGCCCCCGAGGAGCTCGATGCCTTTACCGCCAAGTTCGCCGAGCTTGCGAGCAAGGCCGATGTCGTTACCATCTCGGGTTCGCTGCCCCGCGGCGTCGAGGCGGACTACTACGCTAAGATCACGGGCATTGCAGAGAACGCCGGCGCCAAGGTGCTGCTCGATACCTCGGGCGCCTCGCTCGAGGCTGCGCTCAAGTCCGAGGTCAAGCCTGAGCTGGTTAAGCCTAACCTGACCGAAATTAACGGCCTTCTGGGCACGAGCTTTACCACCGACGATGTGGACGAGCTCCGTTCCGCGCTCGCCTCTGACGCCCGCTTCTCCGATATCCCCTGGGTCGTCGTATCTATGGGCGCTGCCGGCTCCGTTGGTTTCCATAACGGCCGTGCGTTCCGCGCCAAGACCCCCGATATCCCCGCCGTTAACGCTACGGGCTCTGGCGATTCGACCATTGCCGGCTTCGCACATGCGATTGCTGCCGGAGCCGACGACGAGACGGTGCTGCGTACCGCCAACACCTGCGGCAAGCTCAATGCCATGGATCCCATGACTGGCCACTTGGTTATGGATCGTTGGGACGAGGTTTACAACGGCGTTGTCGTGACCGAGCTGTAGGAGCTTGTGCTGCGGCCCCGGCATCGGTTGCCAGCTCATGTCGACGACAAGTGCAGTAGCATTATGCCGGGGCGCGACGCCGACACTGTCGTGTTCAATCCCGACCTTACCCTGGTCGAGACGCATGTGGGTGGCAACAGCGTCGGTAATGCGTTTGCCGAGTAGCCGCCAAAGAAACGATCCGAGAGGGGATTTAGATGATTTACGGTGCATTGGGCGATATCGAGGAGTACCGTGGAATGCTCAAGGGCCTCGACGTGCTGATCGATTGGCTCGAGGAGAACGATCCGGCGAAGCTCGAGGTCGGCAGCCATCCGATTCTGGGCGACAAGGTCTTTGCGAACGTCATGGCTCCCACGACGCGTCCCGAAGCCGAGGCTCACTATGAGACGCATCAGCGCTATCACGACCTGCAGATCGACGTCGAGGGTCGCGAGGCCTTTAAGGTTGCCACGGGCAGCCTGACGCTGGTCCAGGAGTTCGACGAGAAGGACGACTACGATCTGGTCGATTCCGACGCCTCGATCGCCGGCGATCTTGCTGACGACAAGTTTGCGCTGTTTGTTGCCGGCGAGCCTCACATGCCCTGTCTCTTATACACATCTCCGAGCCCACGAGACTAGCGCTCATCTC